>CALCPD010000065.1 GCA_937897875.1 uncultured Nitrosopumilaceae archaeon | reverse complement strand
AAAAATGATTCTGTTAAGATAACTTAACAGATTTTACTTTTTTACTAATTCCGTAAAACATCATTGCAGGTGCTGCAATGTACATTCCCAAATTCAATGCAATTACTGACAATCCAAGTCCTAAGACTTCGCTTTCAGTTTCTGCGTTCTCCATGATTGCCAAAGTTGAGAGCATTGGTGTCAAACCAAGTTTGACTGCTTCTTTAAACATTGGACTTTCACGTTCCATGTCTGCAATTGTTGGTGAGAATGTATAGTACAATTCGTTAAATCCAGACATAAATGCTGAACCAGATTCGGTGTTCATCAATTGATTGTCACGAATTTCTCTTAGTTGTTGTACTTGTGGTGCAAATTCAGAACCATAAGTTGCAGTTGCAATTAGACAACCACCGCCTTGGGGAGTAGGCGCAGAATTAGATAAACAATTGTCAGTAATGTACACTTCTCCAAAGTTTGTTTCAGTAGAACCTTGTGATATTATTTTCTGATTTTGAATTACAAAAAGTTCCAAGTAACCATCTTGTGTTAGTTTTTGAATTTTTGCCCCAAATAGAGATTGACGTCCTAAATTAGAATTACATTCAAAAATAATACTATCGTCATTTTGACCAGATATTTCTGTAAACTCTATATTTGAAGATTGGAATGCCCCTGCCCATTCTGTATCTGAAAATATCAATAATTTTGCTTGTCCATCAGGTATTTTTTCATTTAATTTGGATTGTACAGTTTGTTCTATTGACTGAGTTTGAATTGTAACTGCAGGTTGTGAAAACATATGTGTGCCAACAATAGATAATTCATCGTTTGATCTTTTGAAAGGAATTGTGATTGTTCTGTCATAAGGAGTAATGGTCTCTTCATATGAAGCAAGTTGCATTCCTCGAATGAAAACTTCAAAATCAATATCTTCAGAATCAATTTTTGCATCAATAATAGCTCTAGGTAATGTAATGACTAATTCCCCTCTGGCCCTTGCATCAATAGAAATGAGTAGAGATGTGTTCTCTGAATCTAATTCAAAGTTTAAAACTTCTCCCCCACGAATACTGTAATCAAAATCTTCAAATTGTTGTGCAAACACATTTGGAACCATAATTCCAATCATGATTACCAGCACTGCTACAATTGTAAATACAAGTTTCAATACCCTCTTCAAATATGTCCAATATTTATGAAATTACTTAATTTCTGTGACTGGTAATTTGGAAATAATCCTAATTTCTGTACCTTGAATTATTTAAAAATTAATTCAAAATATCTATATCTAATTTAATCTACTTATACTCAATTTCTTAAAGTTATACCATGAAAACTGCTTCAGTTAAAGGACCATCAATTATTTCCGTTGATGAAACTGAAAAACCTGTTTTGAATTCTGGTGATATTTTAGTTCAAATGCATGCATGTGGAATATGTGGTTCTGATTTGGAAAAAGTGTTTGGTCAATATGGTCAACCTTCAATGCGCCTTGGTCATGAACCTGCAGGAATAATTGTGGATGTTGCTTCTGATGTAGTTGATTTTAAAAAAGGGGATAGAGTATTCACACATCATCATGTTTCGTGTTATGATTGTCATTTTTGTAATCACGGTAATGAAACAATGTGTAAAAAATAT
Organism: uncultured Nitrosopumilaceae archaeon; assembly: GCA_937897875.1. GTDB lineage: Archaea > Thermoproteota > Nitrososphaeria > Nitrososphaerales > Nitrosopumilaceae > Nitrosopumilus. The sequence goes on along the minus strand of CALCPD010000065.1, from coordinate 14,223 downwards.
TCTGAAACTAATTTGTCTCCTTGTGGTTTATCTGAAGAATATGTTGTACCATCTTGGAATGTTTCTCATGGAGGTGTTTTAAAAATTTCTGACTCTTTAAGTTTTGAAGAGGCTGCAATGATTGAACCTCTAGCATGTTGTGTTAGAGCTTGGAAAAAATGTGCATATCGTGAAGGTGACTCTACTGCAATTTTTGGAGTTGGTCCCACTGGAATGATGCATGTGATGCTTGCTCAAGCAAAAAAGTTTTCTAAAATTTTCTGTTTTGATGTCAATGATTTTAGATTAGATTTTGCAAAAAAATTCAATATTACAGAGTCTATTAATTCCATGGATGAAAATAGAAAACAAAAGATTCTTGATAAAACTAATGAACTAGGTGTGGATGTTGCAATTGTTGCAACTAGTAGTCTAAAAGCTCTTGAGGATGCAATTGATGTAGTTCGAAAAGGGGGAACTGTGATGATGTTTGGTGTTCCATCAAAAGGTGCTATGATTAATTTAGATATGAGCAAAGTTTATTCTAAAGAAATTACACTTGTTACCAGTTATGCTGCATCTGATGCTGATACTAAAGATGCACTTGAATTGATTGAATCATCTCAAATCGATGTTAAACAACTTATTACGCATACATATTCAATTTCTGATTCTCAAAAAGCATTTGATCATGCTAAAACTGGTGATAATGCAATGAAAATTATCATTACAAAATAAGAAAGGCTTAAGAAAGGTATTTTTTTTATTTCAAAATCGAAGAGATATGGATTGGGGATTACAAAATAGATTATCTAGAATTATCAAACCTCACAATAATCGTGCATTGATGTTGGCAGTAGATCATGGATATTTCCTTGGTCCTACTGAAAAATTAGAAGAACCAAAAAAAGTGATTGCACCACTTTTGAAATATTGTGATTCTTTAATGCTAACAAGAGGAGTTCAAAGAACTTCAGTTGATGCAACTTCTGATACACCGATGGTTTTGAGAGTCTCTGGTGGTTCAAGTATTATTGGTGATGATTTATCTCAAGAAGATATTACAGTTTCACTTGAAGAAGCACTTCGTTTGAATGCAAGTGCTGTTGCAATGTCTATCTTTGTTGGTTCAAAATATGAATATCAAACAATTGTTAATTTGGGAAAATTAGTAAATGAAGCAGAAAAATATGGAATTCCTGTTTTAGCTGTAACTGCAGTTGGAAAGGAATTAGGAAAAGATGCAAGATACCTTTCTTTAGCATGTCGAGTTGCCGCTGAACAAGGTGCACATATTGTTAAAACGTATTATTGTGATAATTTTGAAAAAGTTGTTGAATCATGTCCTGTTCCAATTATTGTTGCAGGTGGGAAAAAAATTCCTGAACGTGATGCTTTACAGTTAACATACAATGCTATCAAAGCAGGTGCTGTTGGTCTTGATATGGGTCGAAATATCTGGCAATCTGAACACCCCGTTGCAATGATTAAAGCTGCACGCTCAATCATTCATGGTAATTCTAATGTTGAACAGGCTTACAGTCTTTACAAAAAATTAGCTGCAAGTGATAAACCAAACAATCCTAATCAAAAGAAAAACAATTCAAAAAAACCAAACAATCCTAATCAAAAGAAAAACAATTCAAAAAAACCAAACAATCCTAATCAAACAAAAAAATAATTTAAATTATTAATCAATTTTTGATAAATGAATATGTGCAATTTTCCATGTTGGTTGCTTAACTAAAACAAATGTTGCTCGTCCATTAATTACCATATGTTCTCCTGTGTATGCCTTGTTATCTACTAGCATTCCTTTTTGAACAAGTTCTAAAGCTACAATTGCACAATTATCGAAAATACTGATTTTTGGATTTTTAATTTCATATGTATAATCTGAAATACTGATGAATCTTAATTCTTCTAATTCAATTGTGGTTTGATAATCTTTTAGATCGTATGGTGGTAAATCACTAAAACTTGAAAATTTAGGATCATCCAAATGAATATCTCTTAGTTTACTGAGATCTTTGGTGATTCCTGATTCAAATAATGTTTCAATTATTTTTATAATTTCTTCATTGTCTGTCAAAATGTTCACTTCAAATCTAAAAATTATCTGTTTAAGTCTATCTAACTAAAAATTATTTTTTACTTTCTTACTGATCAAAAAATCTGTTAGTACTGGTTATTGCTTGAATTAATCTAATTTGTGCCTAAAATTTTGATACATTTTAAATTATGGAGAAAAATTAAATCAATATTATGGAAACCATGACTGGTGCAAAAGCCTTGATGACTGCAATGGAAAAGGAAGGTGTCAAAGAGGTATTTGGATTACCTGGAGGTGCAAATCTTCCAATGTATGACGAATTTTCACGATGTGATATTAGACATATTTTAACACGTCACGAACAATCTGCAGCCCATATGGCTGATGGGTTTGGTCGTGTAAGTAGAAAACCTGGAGTATGTTTTGCAACTTCTGGTCCTGGTGCTACAAATATTTTAACTGGTATTGCAACTGCTCAAGCTGATTCTTCTCCAATGGTTGCAGTAACTGGACAAGTTCCTGTTGCAATGATTGGAAAAGATGCATTTCAGGAAAGTGATATTATTGGAATGGCAAACCCTGTTGTTAAATATGCTTTTCAACCACGAACTCCTGGAGAAGTTCCTGAAATGGTAAAAAAAGGATTTTACATTGCTGAAACTGGTAGACCTGGACCTGTACTCATTGATGTTCCAAAAGATGTTCAACAAAATGAATCTCCTATGGATTTTCCTGAAGAATTTAAAATTCAAGGTTATCATCCTTGGTATGATCCTGATATGGTTGCTTGTGAAAAAGCAATTGAAATGTTACTTAATTCAGAAAAACCAATTATTTTAGCTGGTGGTGGAACTATTATTTCATCTGCATTCGCTGAGCTACAATCTATTGCTGAAACTCTAATGATTCCTGTGGTTACTACTTTCAAAGGTAAAGGTGCATTTCCTGAAAATCATCCTTTGTCATTAGGTCCAATTGGAATGCATGGCCACGCTGAAGCAAATAAAATGATGGCAGAAGCTGATTGCGTTTTGGCAATTGGAACTCGATTCTCTGATAGGTCTGTTGGAACTTTTGAAGCATTTGAAAAACGTTTGAAAATTATTCACATGGATGTTGATCCTGCTGAAATTGGTAAAAACCAAACTACTAGTTTGGCAGTTGTTGGTGATGTTCGTACTTCACTTAGAGTTATGGTAAAATTACTATTACAAAAAGCAATCAGAAAAACTGAAGACTCTGTTTGGTTAAAACACGTTAAGGAAACTAAAGAGTATTGGAGAGAAAATTTAAAAATTCATCCTGGTGAAATGGGTGCTGCAAAGATTTTAAGAAAACTTCGAGAGGTATTGCCAAAAGAATCTGTGATTACTACTGAAGTTGGTCAACATCAAATGTGGGCTTCATTGTTTTATGATGTAATTCAACCTGGAACCTTTTTCAGTTCTACTGGGCTTGGTACTATGGGTTGGGGTTTTCCTGCATCTATTGGTGCAAAAGTTGCAAGACCTGATGTACCTGTTGTTGATATAGCTGGAGATGGAAGTTTTAGTATGACTGAAAATTCTCTTGCAACTGCAGTGTTGGAAGACATTCCTGTAATTGTATTTGTTTTAAATAATTCTACATTGGGTATGGTTGCTCAATGGCAAAGAACATTTTATGACCGAAGAATGGTTGGAGTGGACCAAGGTGGATGTCCTGATTATGTTAAATTAGCTGAATCATATGGCGCTCAGGGAATTAGAGCACAGTCCATGGATGAACTTGACAAAGCAATAAAATCTGCATTAAGCAGTGACGTTGCAACCGTGATTGACATTCCAATTGATCCTGAAGAGGATGTATTGCCATTTGTTGCCCCTGGAACTTCGCTTTCGGATATGATTTTACCTTCTTAGTGATAATTATGTGGTCTATACTTTCTGTTGTAGTTGAAAACAAACCTGGAATCTTGTTTAAAGTAACTCATCTTTTTAGATCTAGAAACTTCAATATCGATAGTATTTCTGTAGGAATTACTGATAATCCAAATTACTCTAAAATGACAATTACCACATATGGTGATGAAAAACAAGTGGAACAAATTGTAAAACAACTTGATAAGATGATTGATACTGTGGAGGTAAAACATTTGGATGAACACAAAACCGTTTTTCGTGAACTATGTATTTTTAAGTTAAAGATTGCTAATGCTAATGATAGCATGGAAGTAAACAAATTGGCTAATGCATATGGTGGAAAAGTACATGATGTGAGAAAAGATTCAATTATGGTTGAGTTAACTTCTACTCCAGATCAAATTAAGGCATTTGAGGAATTAGCAAAACCATTTGGAATTATTGATGTTGCCAGAACTGGTGTTACTGCTTTGCAAAGGAGCGGAGCTTGAAAGTTAGAATATTTGATACAACATTAAGAGACGGAGAACAAACTATTGGTGTTTCTTTATCACCTGATCAAAAATTATCTATTGCAAAAAAACTTGATGAACTTGGAGTAGATGCTATTGAAGCTGGCTTTCCAGTAATATCTGATGGTGAATCTAAAGCAGTTAAGATGATTACCAGTGAAGGTTTATCTTGTGAAATTGCAGGATTGACAAGAACCATCAAAGGAGATATTGATGCTGCTATTGACGCTGGATTAAATTACATTCACACCTTTATTGCAACATCTGATATTCATTTGAAGTATAAACTTCAAATGACTAGAGATCAAGCACTTGAAAAAGCAATTGAAGCAGTTGAATATGGAAAATCTCGTGGATTACAAGTTGAATTTTCAGCTGAAGATGCTACTAGAACTGATAGAGAATTTTTGAAAAAAGTATTTGGTGAAGTTGCAAAAGCAGGAGCGGATAGAATTGATATTCCTGATACTGTTGGATATTCTACTCCTGAATATATGGCTGATATTACTAAAGATGCAATTATTGCAACAAAACTTCCAGTAAGTGTTCATTGCCATAATGATTTTGGATTAGCTGTTGCAAATGCTTTATCTGGAATTCATGTTGGTGCTGCATGTGCTCATGTTACAATTAATGGAATTGGTGAACGTGCTGGAAATGCTTCATTAGAGGAACTTTCTATGGCATTACAGTGTTTACCTCAAGATCAAAAATATGAAACTAATATCAAATCTGAATTAATTTATGATACTTCACGATATATTTCGAAAATTGTAGGCATCAAAGTTCAACCCAATAAGGCTATTGTTGGAGATAATGCCTTTGGACATGAATCTGGAATTCACACTCATGGTGTCTTGAATAACCCTCTCACTTACGAACCTATTAGTCCTGAATTAGTTGGTAGAACTAGACAACTTCGAATTGGTAAACATGCTGGAATTCATGGAATGAATGCAATGCTTGAGGAGTTTGGAGTTAAAACAAATGAGGAGCAATCCCAACAAATTCTTGAAAAAATTAAAGTGTTAGGTGATCAAGGTAAGCAGATCACAGATGTTGAATTACTTTCTATTGCAAGTGATGTTTTAGGTGAAAAAGGAATTAAACGAATTGTTCAATTATCTGGTTTTTCAGTTTCCACTGGAATTGGAATTATGCCTTATGCATTTGTAAAATTAAACATTGATGGTGAAGATTTCATTGGAACTGACTATGGTGTAGGTCCTGTTGATGCTGCATTAAATGCAATTCAAAAAATTACTGGCAAGGTTTCAGAATTAAAAATAACTGATTATGGGTTGGCCTCTATTTCTGGTGGTGCAACTGCATTATGTGAAGTTACTATAACTGTTGAAGACCCTCATGGAAATTCTGTATCTGCAAAATCCATTGGTGAAGATATTGTTACTACAAGTGTACAAGCTGTTATTGATGGAATTAATAGAATTATGCTTAAAAAAATGCTTAAAGAAAAACAGATAAACTGAATTTTGTTAATGTTGTGATATTATGTATAAAATTTCGTTAATTATGGGTGATGGAATTGGACCTGAATTGTCTAATTCTGCAATTTCTATATTAAATACGATTCAGGAAAAATATGGTCTTCAATTTGAAATTTCTAAATTGATTGCTGGTGATAAAGCTCTTGAACAAACAGGTAAGGCACTTCCTGACGATGTAGTCGAAACTATCAAAAATTCTGATGTATGTCTTAAAGCTCCTGTTGGTGAAAGTGCTGCTGATGTTATTGTTGTTTTGAGGCGAATGCTTGACCTTTATGCAAACATTCGACCTTCCAAATCTTATCCACACATGCCTGCATTACGTGATGATATTGATATGGTGATAGTTAGAGAAAATACAGAAGATCTTTACATTGGTAAAGAATTTAGCTTGGGTGACTCTGCAGTTGCTTTGAGAATTATTTCTGAGGGTGCATCAAAAAGAATTGCAAAATATGCTTTTGAAACTGCAAGACAACGTAATTCTATGAAAAAAGTAACTTGTGTCCATAAATCAAATGTAATGCGTGTTACTGATGGGTTATTTGCAAAAGCTTGTACTGATGTTTCAAAAGATTATCCTGACATTAAATTTGAAGAAATGTATGTTGATGCATGTGCTATGAATTTAATTCGTCAACCTGAGAAATTTGATGTTGTAGTTACAACTAATCTTTTTGGTGATATTTTATCTGATGAATCCTCTCAAGTAGTTGGAGGTTTGGGTATGGCCCCTGCAGCAAATCTTGGTGATGACTTTGCATTGTTTGAACCTGTTCATGGTGCTGCATTTGATATTGCTGGACAAAATATTGCAAATCCTTCATCATTTTTACTTTCAATTAAAATGATGCTTGATTGGCTTGGTGCAAAACATAATGATCAGAAATGTTTTGAAATGGCTACAAAATTAGAATCTACTATTTTTAATTTAGTAAAATCTGGAATTAAAACTAAAGATATTGGTGGTGATGTGACTACTACAGAATTTACAAAACAAATTACTGATAATCTCTAAAATTCCCAATTTTTATTAGTTGCAATTTTTAGTTATTTTACATGGTAGTTTGCTGTATTTGTAAAATTGCTCCTGGTACATTGAAAATCAAAGATGGTAATCCAAAATACAAGGGAAAACCTGTTTGTAAAGAATGTGAAGGTTACAGAAAACTTTTGAAAGAAACTAAATAGTTTTGATTATTTGCTATTCTCAGGCATGAAAATGCTTATCTAAATTGAATTCATGAAATTCTGATATGGGCTTGTTTGATAAATTTAGTAAAACCTTTGACAAATTTGGATATGACTTAGACGGATACGATAAAAATGGATACGACAAAAAAGGTTACAACAAAAATGGATATGGTAAAAATGGTTACAACAAAGAAGGATACGACAAAAAAGGTTACAACAAAAAGGGATACGACAAAGATGGATACGATAAAAATGGATACGACAAAAAAGGTTACAAAAATGGTTACGATGAGGATGGATATACTTACAAAGGTTTCAACAAAGACGGATACAACAAAAATGGTTTTAATAATAAGGGATACGATAAAAATGGATACGATAATCGTGGTTTTTCTCTTGATGGAATTCATCTGGATACAAAAATAAATTTTGATAAAGACGGATACAACAAAAAGGGATACAACAAAGATGGTTTTCGTAAAGATGGATACAACAAAAACGGATACAATAAACACGGATACAACAAAAAGGGATACGACAAAGACGGATATGATTTAGATGGTTACAACAAAGACGGATACGACAAAGACGGTTTTACCATAGACGGATATGATAAAAATGACTATGATCGTTATGGGTATGATCAAAATGGATATGATATACACGGATATGATTCAGATGGATATGACAACAATGGACACAACAAAGATGGATATGATAGACTTGGATATGATCACTTAGGTTACGATAAAGATGGATACAACAAAGACGGATACAACAAATTCAATAAAAATAAAACTGAAGTAAAAAATGATTAAAAAAATTAGATTATTCTGACTGTGGTTTGTTCTGTTTTGCCCATTCTTCATACATTTTCATTAATTCATCGACGTCCTTTCCGTCTTCAGAATATGTCACAATCACTCCAAATGTACCTTTTTTATCGTGACCTCTTGCAAAATATCCCCAAAATGAGTCTGGTAATTTCTGAAAACTATTTGAATCGTGTGATACGCCTATCAAATTATTTCCAATAACCTCGATTACTTTTTTTGCATCTTCTTTTTCGATCATAACCTATGATTAACTTGTTATAATAAAAATCTGAATATTTGTGCCTACCTTGACACTATATCCATTTTTACAAAAAACTTATTGCTGTCTTCGACAATACAGATCAACTTGGATTGTCTTCAATGCGATGGAAAAGGAAAGTTCATGAATGAATTTGGTTTAATGGAAAAATGTACTTTCTGTAAAAATCCTGATTTAAGTTTCAGTTAGGATGTTTCTGAATTTTTTAATTTATTTTAAATTTTATAACAACAAGAAAGGGGTGGAAAACATTGGAAGTAAATGCATCCTAACATGAATTGCTTTCCTTACACATCACTCTACGACGCAGAAATGATGGTTTCTTGCTATTTCTATTATGCAAAAATAATATTTAAGAATGATCGTATTTCTCAACTATTTTAAATCATTTTCTACTGATGTGGCCACATTTTTTACATTCATATCGAATGTCTCCATTTTTTAATTCATTTTTTCTTATTAGAACAATGACTGATTCATGGCATTCCTTGCAAACTCCATTGGGAAAGTTACTATCGTTCATAAATTTGCTATTTATTTATTGAATATAACTAACACTTGTATTTTTACTGACTGAAATTAAATTTATGATTTTGCAATATCGTAATCTTCCTTTCCGTTGCCAAATTTTTGCGTAATGATTTTCACTCTGTACTTTTTACCTTTTTGAATCTCTTGGGATAATACCGTGGGCTTGCCATTATCATAAAATTTTGCAACTATCATTTTTCGTGACGTGTAAAATTTTTTAACTCCGTCAAATTCTTCTTCAGTTTCAATATTTATTTCAGTAATTGTTTCTTTTCCTACTTTACGCTCAACATTTTCCACTTTTACAATAGTGAAAACTCCTTTATCGTCTAATTTTGAAAGTGAAGATTCTGTCATGATTATTCTACCATAACTATTGCAACTAACACAACAGCTAGTGCAGCAATCAATCCAAGAATGCTTGCTTTGCTAACCATATGTAAAATTGTATTCTGAGTGAATTAAGTAGTTTACGACTAATTTTTGTTATTAATGTGTAATTTATGTATCCCACGTTTTAGTATTGGTTCTTTTGAATTTACTTTTGTCACGTTTGGAATGCTTTGCTTTGTAATTTAGTAAAACTATCCCTGTACCGAATCCAATACCACTAATTGCCAATAGTGGCATTATTGTAATTTCTGGTAAGCCCTCAAATCCTATTGCAATAATTCCGATAATTGCTGATGAAATTATCAAAGCTAAACCTATACGTCGTTTATTCAATAAATTACTAAATTTTCTATGAACTTAAGCATGTTGATTTTTACAACATTATTGGTAATGCACTTTGTTATCATTGATCTTGTCCATGGGTGTGATGATAGTCCTATCTGAACCTTTACAATAATTTTTTCCTTTGAAGTGCTTATGAATTTTAATTTTAGCCATCTTAACACTATCAATTCCGTATGTTCCATTGTGTTCTGATACTTCTTCACTAACAATGTGACAATTCATGGATACATTACACCACTTACACATTATTCTCATTTTATCTTCTTTCATACTATTTCTGTAAAAATCGTGTCCTTAAGCCTATTTACAATGTCTAGTTTTGGAATATTTTCTTTGAATACTGAAATTTTTAGATTATAATATGGTGAACATTTGAATCTAGTTGTTTCTAGTGGCATCTGCTATGATGAGGATCTATAAGATGTCATTAGAAACAAATTCCTGAGTTTCTGATAGTGTCTTTTTTTAATGGGCCTGTTTTGTAGATGGTTATGGGATTATTAGGAAAGAAAAAAGAAAAATGTGATGCTTGTAACAAACCCTTTGAAGATCATGATGAATTACGTGAGCATATGAACAATATTCATCCTGCAACTAAACCTTGTACAAAATGTGATGGATTAATGCAATGGGAAAGACAGAATGCTAATTCGCATATGAATTTGGTTTACATTTGTCGTAAATGTGATTTCGTTGGTGAAATGTGGCGATATCATCCTTAGACTGATTTTTTTAAAATAAGAAACAACTATGAATACCTATAATCTTTGTAATTTATGATAAAACAAATCCCACTTTTGTTAGTATTAGTTGGAATTGTAGTTTTGTTAATTGGGGTAAATCTTGTTATGTCTTACGGGTTGACATTTTTTTCAGGAATATCTCTTTTTTTTGGTAGTGCTATGCTCATAGCCGGAATAGACCTTAAAAGGAAAATTAAAAAATTAAACGCCAAAAATCAAAAGGACCATCATGACTACACAATTTCAAAATTAATGGAAGATGAAGATTCATCAAAAGAAGAAGATGAAAAAAATGATCCTCCTTCTTGATTTACTAATATTCTGATTCTTTTTTAATTACTCGTCTCTGTCTGCTTTTGTCAATGAATTCTTTTTGAGAAGTAAAAGATTTGAATCTGCTTCTCCATTCATATTTTCATCCAGACTAATTGCTTTATCAAAACATACAATGGCCTCTTTGTGTTTTCCTTCTCTTTGAAATGAAATTCCTTTGTTAACTAATTCTTCAATCCTTTCTAAATCATTATCTTGTGTCATGATTTTTAATAAAAATATCCCTTCATTAACCTTGAATTACATGACTTTTTTCAAGATTTAGCTTGTGGTGGCTTTTTTTACTGTAAGGTGTCATGATTATCATGGAGTTTAGCAAAAACTATGGCCAAATAATTCTCGGATATGGTCTGCTTTCAATTGGAATCACATTAGTTATGTTATTTCTTCAAACAGGTGGGATATTTTGGATAGTTCTTTCATCTTTGACAATATTTGGTGGAGTGTGGATTATCCGAAAAGAACGAAAAGAAAGAAAAAAGTATGATGACCATGATGATTATGCCTTTGAATCTAGTAATCCTGATTAGACTCAAAATAACCATATACCCAAAGATTCTAGATTATGTACATGAGTGATGAATTAACACAACAAGAAAAGGAACTTGTATCTGAAATCACTAAAGCCATGAAAGATGAAGGTTATACTGAAGAGGAAGTTAGACAGGGATTGGAACTTGCATATCATATACGGACAAATGTAAAACCAAAGGATGATGCAATTTCAGATTGTTGTGAATAAACAAGTCAGATAGATCTTTGTTAATCCATTTTCCTTAAATTCTATATTCTATAAACAAGATTATGACTTGGGCTCCAATTTTTTATGTGTCTTCACAAGACTTTGATGGAGATATAAAATCACTAAAAACAGTTTTTTCACAATTTGAAAAACAGATTCATCAAAAGGATGGTTATCGGTTTAGTCCAGAAGCTGAATTTGCAATGGGATGGTGGTTTTACACAGTTTACTTCAAAATTGGTTTTATCAAAGAACTAGTAGAGTATAATCATACACGTGATCCTAAAATTAAAGATGAAAAAGCAATTCTAAAGATTGTTCAAAATTATCTAAAAATGCAAAAGAGTAGAGCTAGGGTAAAGTTTGATAGAGACAAACCTACACTTGGAGGATATTGGCATTGGTTGTTGAGATGAGTCTTTCTGAATTTTTTTATTAAAAGAATGTACTGTGGCAACCGAAGTTACCACAGGAGAATTTTTGTTTAGTTGCCTTTGCTCTTTTGGAGAGTTATCATGGGCTACTAAACATACCAATTCTCACGGCGTGCAAATTGTAATTTTATGAATTCACTGGTTCACAAAAAGGTTGGTATTTCATCAAATGTATGATTTGATGGTGACAATACTGCCTAATCTTAAAGTAAAATCATCCCAAATGCTTGTGCAATAATGGCAATCACTGTAATAATTACAATTTTTACTCCAAGTTTCAAGATAATTCATTAGAAGAAGAAGGGGTACTTGTTATTTGTGTAATCTATCAAATTTGAATATGGTTGATTTATTTTTATTAAAATTTTAAAAATTCCTTTGAAATGCTTTTCTTTTGTATGTCCTTTTTGATTTTAGAAAATAAACTACCGTGACACAGGTGTATGTTACAGTATTTTTTTAATTAGTCTTCTGTATCTTCTTCTGCTTGTTTTGAGATTTTCTCTATGGTTTTGAGGACGTCTTCATCTGACATGCCTTGATCCTTCATTCGTTGCATGATTTCTTTTACAATTCCTTCCATCATTTCCTTTTTCTTTTCTGGATTTAACATATCATACCTGAAATAGGCCAATATTTCAACTCTTATTCATAAAGAAAGGAAATAATTATCAAGACCTATTTTCTTTGTAACTTATGGAACGTGAACAGGCAGTATCCATTGCAAAATTAGTTTCATATTTGCTAATTATTGTTGGAATCGTAATATTATCTGCAACAATTATCTATTTCTCAACAGTTCCAATTAGTTGGATTTCATATGTGGGAATTATAGTTGGAGGATTAATGCTAGGTATTGGAACAGCAATAATAAATCTGATTAAAAAATTAAAACTAGATATTAAATATGAAAATTAATTATATTTGTAGTATTTTCCATAAACAAACACCTAACAGAATCTTGTGAATTTGATTTAGATGTGAATTTTCATGACTATTTTTCAAGAATTATTCATAAAGAAACGAAAGGCCTGCTGTTTTTTATACACCAAGAAAAATAATTTGTTATCTATGCATGCAAATGCTTAGGTTGTCTATTGCATGCGTTTGATAGAACATGGAGCGGGTATGCAATAGGCAGGGTATTTCATTAATTGTTCAGAGGAAATCAATATGAGTAACAATTTTCTTTGTAAAATATGGATGAATTAGAATTTTACATGGATGTCTCTCCAGAATGGTGGATTAAATCCAGAAAAGATGAATCATTTGTTAAAAAATATATCTATGAGAAGTTTGATTATGATTTTTATCCAAGAATAATTTCTAAAGGAAAACAAAAAATTGATCTTGATGAAGAAACTAATTTCAAATCTATGTTACTTGATAAATTAAAAAATGGAAAATTTGTGTATGAATTTTTACCTGAGGATGAAAGCATAAAAGAAAATTATTCTATTTGGAATGGAAATGTATCTAATCAACCTAGTAAAAAATTAACAAATTCTAGACTAATGATTAATTTCTAATATCTTATGGTGATAATCTGTCTGGGTCTCTTGGATACAACACTACTTCACGAACATTATCAATTCCAATTAAAGTTGTCATTAGTCTATCTAATCCCATTCCCCAACCTGAATGTGGTGGCATTCCCCAGTCAAATGTTTTAAGATGGTCTTCAAATTGTACAGGATCTAATCCTTGTTCTGATAATCTTGCTTTTAGTAATTCTGAGTCATGCAGTCTGGTTCCACCTGATGATAATTCTAGATATCCATATTGTAAATCAAAAGAACGTGAAAGTGTTGCATCCTCGTCTTTTTCTCTAATGTAGAATGGTTTGAGTTTCATTGGCCAATCTGTTAAAAAGTAAAAGCCTGGATGATTATTTCCAATTATTCTTAGATGTGAATCTAATAAATCGTCACCAAATTCAATTTTTTCACCTACCTGCTTCAGTTCTTCTATGCATTGGTTGTAAGTGATTCTTTCAAATGGTGCCGATGGAATTTCTATTGTATGTTCAATTGATTCTTGTTCTTTTTTACAATTTTCTGCAGTAAATGTGTAAACTGCAATTACTAATGCTTCTAAGACATCCATGACATCTTCATAATCCATGAATGCTGCTTCTATGTCAATACTAGTAAATTCTGTAAGGTGTCTTCCTGTATGTGAATTCTCTGCTCTGTAAAAGTTTGAAATTTCAAACACTCTTTCTAATCCAATTGTCATTTGTTCTTTGTATAGTTGAGGACTCTGTGCAAGATAAGCTGTTTTCCCAAAGTAGTCTAATGAAAATAAATCTGCTCCTCCTTCACTTGCACTTCCAATAATTTTTGGTGTTGTAATTTCAATGAATTTTTTTTCTACTAGTGTTTTACGTAATGCTTGTAATACATAATGTCTTAATTTAAAAATTGAAGCTGTTTTTTGATTTCTCATATCTAATGCACG
>CALCPD010000064.1 GCA_937897875.1 uncultured Nitrosopumilaceae archaeon | reverse complement strand
ATGCAATTGATCGTGATATTCTTGATTTTTCTAATCACAAGATTCAATACAATTACTTTTCTCACTTTTTTTAATGTCTGTAGATTCTGATTTACTTCAAAAACTTATGGATTATACTACAAAAAGTTCTCCTGAATTTACTATTTTTGTAAATGATCTGAATTTTACTTTATTGGACGTTTTAATTGAAAATTCCTCTATCCCTGTAAATGAACCAACAACTCGTGGTGGAGTGTATTTTTCAGAAAAATTTGCATATAAAATGAAAGGCTCTATTGAGGATCTTAGTGTTGTTTCATTACTCACCAAAAAAATGCTTGGTCCTAATACTGAATTTGGTGAACTAAAAATTACTGCTGAAATCAAATTAGGTGAAAAAATTATGCATGTCAACATATTTACTAATTTAACAAATAGTGTACAAACACCAAATTCAATTGAACTCAGTATGATTATTGTAAAATTAGAATCTGTCTAATCTTTTTTAAAATATTTGTCGTATTTTTCTTTTGATATTTCATCTGATAGTACTTCGTATGCCTTATTGATTTTAATCATTTCTTCTTCAGAATTCTCTTTTGTTTTATCTGGATGTGTTTTCTTTGCTAACTCTCTAAAATTCTTCTTAATTTCTTCAGGTGATGCATCCATTTCTACCCCTAAAATTTCATAATAATTTGGTAAATCATTGGTTGATGCATAATCTCTATATTCTTTATCTTGTTTACTGTTGCCTCTTTTGCCAATTTCCTCATAATCATCTCCCCAGTCTGAATGATATTTTTCATATGTTTTGTCTTTTTTTGATTCATGTTCTTGTTTATCGTATGTTGTTTTTTTCCTTAATATTACATCTCTAGCTAAAAATAAAAATATTGCAATTACTGCAATTGAGAACCCTGCAAACAATATTATTTTTTCATCATCTGAAACTTTCAATTCTCTATTTGATTCGTTTTCTTGTGCATATGACATTTGTAATGTTCCAATCATGATTGTAAAAATTATTAAAAATTTGATTTTATTCATTTTTTTATACTAAATTTGATTTTTTGTTTGCTGTATTTAGTGGTATATTTTTAATTTTTAATTCATTACTTTCCTTCAAATTTAATAGATGTAAAATCAACTACTATTATGACTAAAATTGATGATTTGGTTTTGAATGGAAAGTCCTTTTTAGAAAATGGTGATTTTGATAAGGCTCTATCTTTTTTTGAGCAGGCGCTTCTTTTAGACTCAAAAAATCCTGATTTGTGGAATTTCAAGGGAACTGCTCTAAGAAGTATGGGGCGTTATGCTGAATCTATGGAATGTTTTAATAATTCTTTGAAACTTGATCCTCGTGATAAATTTTCATCTTGATTTTATCCACTAATCTTTTTAGTGATAATGTCCTAAGTATCTCATGACTAGAACCCAACGAAGAAGAGATACTGTACATCCTACAAGAGATGGAAAACATAATCCTGTATGTGTTGATCCTGATTGTAAGGATTGTCAGTAAATTAGAGAATAATCTACTTTTCTCTATTTCTATTCTTCTTTTGAGGCTATTTTTCATACTCTATCTGATTTTTAGGTAATATCAGTATGACTTGGCTTTTAATTTAAGATTAATCTGTAAATTAAGTAATGCAGAAATTAATTTCTATTAACCCTATTGATTTTGAATCATTAATTTCTGAGGATCACTATATTATTGACAACCTTTTAGAAAATTTATTGAATGCAGAAATAAAAAAATTATTTTTAAAAGCAAATGATTGCATTGAGGATGAAAATTATTCTGATGCTTTAATATTTTATGATTTAATTTTAAGTATTGATTCTAAAAATATTTCAGCCTTGATTGATAAGGGTACTACATTGCAAATTACTGGTCAAATTAAATCTGCTATTTGTTGTTTTGATAATGCCCTTGCAATTTCCCCTCATAATGTTGATGCATTAATTAACAAAGGATCTGCATTTCATTTGGATGAAAAATATTTAGATGCAATTACTTGTTATGAATTAGCTTTAAAAATTGATAAAAAATGTTCTATGGCACTTGCTTACAAAGGACTTTCTTTGGGTGAAATGGGCAAACTCTCTGAGGCAATAATGTATTTTAAAAAAGCATTATCTATTGATCAGTATTGTACTCTTGCACAAATATCTAAAGAAACTGCCCAAAACCTTCTAAATTCAAAATCTAAAAAACTGTAACGTCTCCAGGTGCTGGTTCTCTAGTTGTTTGTTTTTCATTGGATTCAAAAAAGTCTCCATGTTCTAGATTTTGATGTTCTCTTAATTTCTCAATAGTTTCAAAACCTTCATGACACAAGTAGCATTTTGGTTTATGTTCGTCTACTAATGGAAGTACCATACATCTCCATACTTGATTGCCTACTTATTTCTTAAGAGTATAAGGAATATATCCTGATGAGGGGGTTGATGTGTATGTTAGAACAACTTGTAGGGGATTCTCAGGCGTTAGATCGAGCTCTAGCCGGTGAGGAATTGTCTTACAAGGATGGCTTGGAGTTAATGGATTATGATAATTTACATTTACTTGGCGCTGTTGCAGATTCTACTCGAAAAAAATTAGTTGGTGATACTGTGACTTTTGCTGCATCATATTACATGAATTACACAAATGTTTGTGCTGCAAGTTGTCAGATGTGTGCATTTTATAGAAAAGGCGATGAGGATGATGCATACACCTTAACTCCTAAAGAAATTGAACAGAGAGTTGGAATTGCAAAACAAATGGGTGCAACAGAAGTACATATTGTTGGTGGGTTTCATCCTGAACTTCCGTTAGAATATTATGAAGATATGATGAGAACCATCAAAAAAAGTCACCCTGAATTAAATATCAAAGCATTAACTGCAGCTGAAATTCATTTCTTATCTAAACTTACAAAAAACTCTACAAAGGAAATCTTGTCTCGTTTAAAGACTGCTGGGTTAGATTCTATGCCTGGTGGCGGTGCAGAATTATTTCATCCTGATGTTCGCGGCAAGATTGTTCGCGGTAAATGTACTGGACAACAGTGGTTAGATGTTATTGAAGAAGCTCACACCATGGGAATCCAAAGTAATGTTACTATGCTATATGGTCATATTGAAAAACCTGAACATATTGTAGATCATTTAATAAAAATCCGTGAACTTCAAAAGAAAACAAATGGATTTGTAACTTTAATTCCTTTAAAATTTAGTTTAGATAACACTGAATTGGAACAAGATAATTTGGTAAATAATGAATGTTCTTCGGTATATGATTTGAGAATCACTGCATTATCTAGATTGATGCTTGCAAATACATTAAACAATATCTCTGTTTATTGGGTTGCTTACGGTAAGAAATTAGCTCAAGTTGCATTATCTAATGGTGGGAGTGATCTAGTTGGAACTGCATTCTCTGAAGAAATTTATCGTGCAGCAGGTAAACCTACCACATCTTCAGTTGATGAATTGGCCACTATGGTAAAAGAAATAGGACGTAAACCTGCTCAAAGAAATACTCATTTTGGTATTTTAAAACAATTCTAATTCATTTGCTTTTTAATCGATTCAATTTTTTCTTCCATTTTTAATTGCTTATCTGTTCTTGAATCTATTTTTATTATTACTTCCACTCTGTTAATTCCTAAATGATGAACTGTCTCTATCATGCATTTTGATGCTTTATTGATGGTGTCTATGTTATCTGATTCTAAAATTGTTCCCATAGAATTAATTTCATATCTTAAATTCTCCATATCTTTAATTGATTCAATTGCTTTTGCAATGTAAAAACTAGCACTAGTGGTTTTTGTTGCCATTGGGTATATGCTAATCTCTGCTTGAATCATATCATTTTTTTAAGTAATTTTAAATTTAAAATAGTTTATCAAAAGTGAGATTGGTCAAACTTGAAGAGGCTTAACCAACCTCATGAAGAATGGAGAGTTCCGTTCTTCATTTAACACGTTTTGTTAACCCGATTTGGTTAACGCGATTTTGGAATCAAACGTAATACCCTACAAACATAGTGATGTATAAAACAAACTAAAACGTGGCATTATCGTGTCCAATTTAAAATCAAAAAGTAATTTGTATTATTTACTTCCTGCATTTGGAAGTATCATTGGTGGTCTAATTGCTATGATTATTTTAAGAAAACAAGGCCGTCAATATGATAAATTAGGTAGGAATTGTGTTGTTCTTGGAATTATTGCCTCTGGATTTGCAATTGGTATGGATTATGTTTATGGTACGTATGATATTCCTATGATTGAAGATTATCTAAATCCTGATGGTGTATTTGATATTCTTGATTGGTTTGGAGGTACAAGCATCTATGTTTTTCCTCCGATTGTCATTGCCTATTGGTTAATTGCAAAATTAATACATCGAAATTAGAAAATAAATTATAATTTTATTTAAATTGCAAAATCATTCTGCTTTTTTTTCTACAGTCTTTGTTGATTTGCCTTTTTTCCTTCTTGCTCCAAAACTAATCAATACAAGTAGAAACCCTAAACCAAATAAAATACCTGCTAATGTATTGTAGTCTTCATTTTCTTGTTCTGCTAACATTAGATCTAATTTCTCTTCATCAGTCATTCCTGCTTGACCAACTGGAATTGTGGCACTGATGTTTATGGTAAGTATTAATCCTACAATTACCATTGCCATTCCTCCTGCTAGTATTTTTTTATTTACAAGGACCATCTTTGAAATTAATTAAATTTCATCATATATTAGGGAATTTATTTTTTTATTTTTGCAGGTTTTTTTAAGATAAAAATTTAATAAAAGTTACAAAGTTCTGAGTGTTTTTCTCAAAACAATTTGTTTGTATTATCTGTGATTTTGGAAGCAGTCTCTGCAATATACAGGTCTGTCTTCTTTTGGTTGGAATGGTACTTGACAATCATTTCCACAATCTCCGCATTTTGCATCATGCATTTCTCGTGGTCTCTCGTCTCTTCTACCAAATCTTCCACCACCTTGTCTTCCACCAAATCTATCTCTATTTCGTGGTTCTGGTTTGTGATTTTGGAAGCATTCTCTGCAATATACAGGTCTGTCTTGTTTTGGTTGGAATGGTACTTGACAATCCGTTCCACAATCTCCGCATTTTGCATCAAACATTTCTCTATCTTCTCTATTGTATGACATATTTTCTAAATTTCATCGATTCATGTTGTAATTAAACTATTGTAAAATTCTGTTATTTTTTTTAAATTTTTTAATTTTCTGATAATTTCTATTTTCTTATTTTGCTCTTTATTTGACTACATTGGTATTTCAGGCACTGACATTCCACCGTGACCTGAATCAATTGTTTGTTTTGGATTTAGACTTGTATCGTGATGACATGGTTTGTTACAAACTGGACAAAATTTTCTATCTAATACGATACATTGGCAGATATGATTTTTTACGTATGATTGAGCAGCCTGATTCCATTCTCCTGTTCCATTACAATAGACGCATACATTTGTTGAACTTGAGCCTGCTCCTTTACAAAAATCACATACATCATCTGTCATAACCATTCGTTTCTTTATCTGTATTATATCATTTTGGTCAGCAGCTAGTTAAGACGGATAGGTCCTAAATAGTTCCTATAATCACCGAAAGTCTGAATAAAGAAAATAAAAAAGGAATTCGTGCATGGTTCAATCCTAAAGGATATGGAATTAGTAGAGTCTCATGGTTAATGATGAGAATTTCTGGAATTTACTTGCTAGTTTTTTTTATTGTACATGTAATTCATGGGATATCGATTCTTGATCGTATGACTTGGGGTCAGATGTTGTTCTTAACATACTCTCCAACAGGTTTTGTGGTATTGTCTGTGATGATCGCATTGGGAACATTCCATGCAATCAATGGAATTAGATTGATGTTTCAGCAAGGTGGACTTGGAATTGGAACTCCCGCTAGACCTGATTATCCTTATCAAATTCAATCTATGGGGAAAAAAAATAGATTGTGCATTTATGTGACCATGGGTGTTTCAGCATTAGCACTGTACTTTGCATTGGATGTGTTTTTCTAATGTTAAGGATAAGAGAGAGCCATATTAGAAAAATCCATTATGGAACAGCTTTAGGTGCTATTGGTTTAGTAGCATTGCATATTTCTGTACGATTTTCTACAGGAAATTTTGCATCATCATTATCTTATGAATTTGTAGTTGCTAATTATCAAACTTTGAGTTATGCAATTTTATTGGAATTAATTTTGATTCTAGTATCTGTTCATGGATTTAATGGTCTTCGAGGTATTTTTCTTGATTACCGAAGCGGATTCAAATACGAAAAGATGGTAAACTGGGGATGCTTCCTCGCTGCACTGTCTTTGATAGTATATGGTACAATGACAATTATTCTTGCAAATCAAATTGAGATTTAAATTATTGGGCTTCAAAATTCGGCAAAGTATCATCAAATTGAGGAATCAGATAGAACCCGTTGGTATCATCATTAGCCATTGTTTTTATAATTTTTAAAGTAAATAATTCTATTCAAATTACATATACTGTATAGTTTTTTAACATATATGGAAAAAATTAAGAATATTTCTGATGATAGTTTGATTTTATCTGATTTAGTTAATGATTGGATTTTAGAACCTATTGTTGATTCTGTAGATAGACAAAATATTGTTTTTACATTGACTAGTAAAGGTAAAGAATATTTTAAAATTTTAAACAAAGATCCTGGCTACCCATTTAAAAATAACCCCACTTTACAAATAATGATAACTAAAAAAATTGTTACTCAGATTATAAAAAAAGAAGGTTTAGTGGGTTATGATCTAACCTCTCTTGGTGAACAACATCATATTTTCTTAAAAACAATGATTGAAAAATAAATAATTAATTTCTATTTTTTTTATTGTGTTGTTATTCTGGTGGTCTTTGAACAAATACATTGCAAATAAGAGCATCTGTTTTTTTATCTCTATACTGTACCTTACATGTAACAAATTTACCTTTTAATGCTCGTTCTAAATCTTCTTTAGTTTGTTCTGGACGTTGTCCGTCTTCTGCCTCTTTAATTAGACCCATGATTATTTTTTCTGTTTTTCCGTAATCTCCTTTATTGTCTTTTCTGGTATGACTTACAAGTAATCTAAATGCATTTTCAGTTAAAACTTCTAAAACTGCTCCTCCAATCCCATCTCCATCAAGTTCACTTGACATAAAATTATTATTTTTTTGTTCTATAATTACTTGGTGGCAATACTGATTTCAAAATCTGGAACTAATCCTTTTTCTTTAGCCATCTCAAATAATTTTCTAATTGATTGTTCTCCTGGATCTCCCATGTTTACTGTGACTTGGTTTACATACATTTTTACAAATTTTTCAATTAATTTTCTTTCTTTACCTCTGGAATATTGCATTGCATATTCTAAAGCATCATCAAAATTCTTTATTCCAAATTCAATGGATGCTTGCAAATATTTATCAAATTTTACAATTGTTTCCATGCCTAAATCTGTCTTCATTACATTAATTCCTAAGGGTACGGGTAACCCGCCTGTTTTTTTATCCCACCATTCACCAACATCTAAAATTTTTACATTTCCTTCTTGTTCGTATGATAATTGTGTTTCATGAATTACTAATCCTACATCAACTTCACCTGATTCCACAGCTTTTGGAATGTCACTGAAATTCATTTCAACATATTCAAATTTTCCAATCATTAATTGTAGTAATAAAAATGCAGATGTCATTTTTCCTGGAATTGCTATCTTGCATTTTTTTAATTCTTCAATTGTCATTTGTTTTTTAGCTGTTACTATTGGACCGTAATTAATTCCAAAACTGCCCCCACTTCTCAAAATTGTATATCCTGGAATGTATGCACATGCATGTACTGAAACTGCTGTAACATCTAATTCTGGATTTGTTGCTTTTAGATTCAAATTTTCAATATCCTCAATTACATGATTTACTGTAAAGTCTGGTGATGGTACTTTGTCTGTAAACATTCCATAAAACATGAATGCATCATCAGAATCAGGAGTATGTCCAACAGAAATTTCCATACTTATTTTTTAAACAGTCGTAATAAATATCCAAATCATCATTGAAGTATATTTGATATTTCTTTACTATCGATCATTATCAGAAATTTTCCATTAACGATAATTTTCTTAAAGATTAAAAATCCTAAATTTAATTCACGACTAAAATTCAAAGACATTATATAATGCTCGACTGGTTTTCGCATTATGGCAAAATTCAAGTCAACTCAAGAAGTTTTGAAAATTATTAAAAATAAACAAAATATTCGTAACTTTGGTGTAATTGCTCACGTTGACCATGGAAAAACAACCATGAGTGACAGTCTTTTAGCTTATTCTGGAATTATTGCTCCTTCAGCTGCTGGAAAAGCACTTGCAATGGACTTTGATAAAGAAGAACAAGAAAGAGGAATTACAATTTATCAAGCAAATGTAACTTTACTATTTTCTCAACAAGATCAAGAGTATGTAATTAACATGATTGACACTCCTGGACACGTTGATTTTAGTGGAAGGGTAATTCGAAGTCTTAGGGCAATTGATGGTGCAGTAGTTGTATGTGATGCAGTAGAAGGTATTATGACTCAAACTGAAACTGTAACTAGAATGGCACTTGAAGAAAGAGTGAGACCTGTTTTGTTTATCAACAAAGTTGACAGATTAATTAAAGAATTAAGATTAACTCCAGAAAAAATGCAAGCACAACTTGCAGAAGTTGTTTCTACTTTCAATCAATTAGTTGATACTTATGCTGAACCTGAATACAAGGAAAAATGGAAAGTATCTATTCAGGATGCAAGTGTAACATTTGGTTCTGCCAAAGACCGATGGGCAATTAACACTGATTTAATGAAAGAAAGAGGAATTACATTCAAGGATGTAATTGATGCATATACTGATGAAAAACTTCCTGAACTTGTAGAAAAAGCACCATTAGCTGATGCCGTTCTTGGAATGGTTGTAAAACATCATCCTGCACCACAAGATGCTATCAAATATAGAATTCCACAAATTTGGAAAGGTGATTTAGAATCTGATGTTGGTAAGGCTTTACTTGCTGGTGAGGATGACGGTCCAACTATTATGATGGTTGTAAACATGGTATTAGATCCTGCAGCAGGTCCTGTTGCCATTGGTCGATTATTTTCTGGAACTATCAAAGATGGACAAACACTTCACATTATAGATGAAAAAAGAGATGGAAGAGTTCAATCTGTTAATTTCTTTATGGGCAATCAGAGAGAACAAGTTGGAGAATTAGGTGCTGGAAACATTCCTGCATTATTAGGATTAACTGAATGTCGTGCTGGAAACACATTATCTTCTGTTAAAGATATTCCGATGTTTGAAGGTGTGAAATATGTTTCAGAACCTGTTGTTCAAATTGCAATTGAACCAAAACATCCTAAAGATTTACCTAAACTTGTAGAAATTTTAAGACAACTAACTATTGAGGATCCAAATCTAATTGTAAAAATTGACGAGGAAAGTGGTGAAACTATTGTTGCTGGAATGGGTGTATTACACTTAGACGTTGCAACCCATAGAATTCAGGATGCAAAATGTGAAATTATTACATCTGAACCTTTGATTAACTATAGGGAAACTGTCAAAGGTGGCTGTGAAGCAATTATGGCAAAATCTCCAAATAGACATAATAAAATTTTCATGAAAGTAGAACCATTAGAGCCTGAGATTGCTCATATGTTAAGAACAGGTGAAATCAGTGATATGAAAGATAAGAAAGTTGTAGCTGATTTACTCAAAGGTGCTGGTTGGGATACTGACACAATTAAAAGAGTAATGAGATTTGATTCTCGTGGTAATGTTTTGATTAATGGAACAAAGGGTGTTCAGTTTGTTCAAGAATCTACTGACTCTATAAATTCTGGATTTGATGATGTAATGAAAGAAGGTCCTCTCTGTAAAGAACAAATGAGAGATTGTAAATTTATTTTTACTCACTTTGTACCTCATGAGGATACTGCACATAGAGGTCTATCTCAATTAGGTCCTGCATCTCGTAGAGCATGCATGGGTTCATTATTGACTGCAGGTACTGCTGTTTTAGAACCAACTCTTGCAATTGAAGTTCGTGTACCGACTGATTTAGTTGGAAACGTTGCAACTATACTTTCTGGTAAACGTGGTAAAGTTTTAGACATGCAGCAAAAAGGTGCATCAAGTATTGTAATTGGTGAATTACCTGCTTCTGAAACATTCACTTTATCTGAAGCTATGAGAGGTCAAACTGCAGGACGTGCAACATGGAATACTTCATTTAAAGAATGGACTGAAGTTCCAAAATCTATGTTAAAAACAGCTGTAGAAGATATTAGAAAAAGAAAAGGATTGGCCCCTGAACCACCAGGTGTTAGCGAATTTATCGATAAAGAATAATTATTTTATAATGCGTAATCTTAAATTTTAGAAATATAATTTCAATTATTGCAATCCTTGTTAGATCAGGTGAATATCTTAATCAAAATGAAAGTGGGAGACCCATATCGATTAGAACATATCAAATTAATGTTAAAACAAAAAAGAACCGTGTATGGTTCAGATAGGGCATATCTTGATCATTTAATTCATGATTACATTGAAGAAGTCAAAACACAAAAAAAATTATCTAAACTTCGAGGTGAGGATCCATTTGAGGACACACCTGAAACCCCAACTTCTAAACATGTTGAAGATAATTATGAAGAAAATGAGGAAGAGGAACTTGTTGAATTGGAACATATTTACTGTTGGAAATGTGGAAAGTCAATTCCTGTAAATTCTAAATTTTGTCTTGATTGTGGCAGTGACATAAAAAAACCTGAAGTAAAAGAAGATTCTGTTGAAGAAATTCCTGACAAAATAATCTCCAAAATTATTGAAGAAAAATCTAACAATGGAAATAAAAAAAATATTTTAATAGT
>CALCPD010000063.1 GCA_937897875.1 uncultured Nitrosopumilaceae archaeon | reverse complement strand
CGATAAAGCTGAAACACTAAAGCAATCTGCCGGACTTTAATAATTCTATAACAGATTCAAATTTTATCTGAGTTATTTTTTGTAATTTATTATAATTTCCTTTAAAATCACCAATCAGAATATTTAGATCATCAACTCCAAAATTAGATTTTGAATTAGTTATTGCATCATAATATGCATTTTCTAAATTAATTTTTTGAATTTTTGTTTTAGTTCCTTTAGAAAAAAGTTTCACATATTGTTCAAATGAAAGATAATCAGGACCAACAAGATCAATAATTTTATTTTTAAATTTAATATCATTAAATGATTGAAAAATAATTTTAGTTACATCATTGATAGAAATTGGTTGAATAGAATAATTTCCAGAACCTGGAATTTTAATTGTTTTAAGTTTAATTTGTTTTTTCAAAAATTTTGTAAATAAATCATCTTTTCCAACAATATATGATGGCCTAAAAATAGTATAGTTTAAACCAGAATTTATAATAATTTTTTCGGCTTTATATTTAGAAATAAAATATCCCACAGAAGTTTTACTTGAAACCCCAAGACCACTGTTATAGATAATTTTCTTAATTTTAGCTTTTTTTGCCAAATTTACAATATGTTTTGTAAATTCAACATTTATCATTTCATAATCAATATCAACAGATTGTTTTCCAAGTCCTACAAGATGAATTATTACGTCAGAATTTTTAATTTTATTCAAAATAATTTTTTCATCATAATTTTTTGAAATAATTTTAGATTCATTTTTGTATTCTTTAAAATCACTTCGTGAAATTGAAATTAAATCTATATTATTTTTAGATAAATATTTTCTAAGGTTTTTTGCTACAAATCCATTTGCTCCAGTAATAACAACTTGAATACGATTCACCATGATTATCTAAATTTACTTTTAATTTTAAATCTATTCAGAGAATTTCAAAATTCTTGAAATAAGAGTTAATACTAGAAAATGAATCTAAGAGTCATGGTCGAAGAAAAGGTGGAATTAAAAACAGGTTATACGACTGGAAGTTCTGCAACTGCTGCTGCAAAAGCTGCATTATTATCAATTATTAATCAAAAAAAAATTCAAAATGTAGATATTATTTTACCCAGAAGATCATTTCTCCAAATTCCAGTAGAATCTTGTGAATTTGAAAATGAAAAAGCAAAATGTACTGTTATAAAAAATGGTGGTGACGATCCGGATGTAACTCATGGTGCTGAAATAATTGTAGAGTTATCATTTACAGATAAAGTAAATGAAATTGAAATTGATGGTGGTGAAGGAGTAGGAATTGTTACAAAACAAGGATTGGGTTTAGAAATAGGAAAACCGGCAATTAATCCCGTACCTAAAAAAATGATTAATGAGAATTTGAGAGAATCTGGAAAAGAAATTCTTGAGAAAAAAGGAATTAGAATTGTAATTTCAGTTCCAAAAGGAAGAGAATTAGCACCAAAAACAGATAATCCTAGATTGGGCATTAAAGATGGAATTTCAATTTTAGGAACTAGTGGAATTGTAATTCCATTTTCTACAGCATCATATGCAGCATCAATTAGACAAAATTTGGATGTTGCAATTGCGGCAGGAAATGAAACCGTAGTATTAACAACTGGTGGTAGAAGTGAGGAATATGCAAAAAAGATTGTAGATTTACCAATACATTGTTTTGTACAAATGGGTGATTTTTCAGGATATACAATACAACAGTGTGGTAGAAAAAATATTAGAAAAGCATACGTAGTTGGATTTATTGGAAAACTTGCAAAAATGGCTGCTGGTGTTAAACAAACTCATGTTAAAGGATCAAAAGTAGATATGAACTTTTTATCAGAATTAGCAAAAAAAGCAAATGCAAATGAAAAAGTTATTGCAACTATTAAAAAAGCAAATACAGCTAGACATGTTTCAGAAATAATTAAAGAAAATAATATTTCTGGATTTTTTGAACTAATTTGTGGTGAAACCTACAAACATATGAGAAAACACTCTGAAGAAAAAGTTCCAATAGATGTAATATTATTTGATTTTGAAGGAGAAATACTTGCTAGAAAATCACAAGAGTAAGGTATTTTATTAAAGTTAGAAAGTTTTGATTATGGAAAAAGTATCAGTTCTTGCAATTACTAAAAATGGGATTAGCATTGGAGAAAAATTAAAGGAACTTTTTCCTAATTGGAATATTTTTGCCCCAGTCAAATTATCAAATGAAAATAATGACATTGTATGGTATTCTGAGCCTACAACAGATAAAATTATTGAACTTTTTAAAAATTCTAATGCATTAATTTGCCTTTTCTCTTTAGGTGCAGTAATTAGATTAATTGCACCCCATTTGAAAGATAAAAAAACAGATCCTGCAGTAATTGTAATTGATGATAAGACAAATTTTGTAATTAGTGTTTTATCTGGCCACATTGGTGGAGCAAATGAATTAACTCAAGAAATTTCTGAAAAATTAAATGCATTACCTGTAATAACAACTGCAGCTGATGTAAACAAAACAATTGCAGTGGATTTAGTAGGTAGAGAATTTGGTTGGAGGATTGACGATGACACAACAGTAACTAAAATTAGTGCACATATGGTAAATGCAGAACCTATTGGTGTTTTTCAACAAACAAATGATCAAAAATGGTATAAACAATTACCAAAAAATGTTACAATTTATGATAGTTTAGAGGAATTAAAAAAATCAAATTCTAAAGCACATCTTATTATTTCAGATGAAATTATTGATAATGAGTTATCTCAAGAATCTGTAATATATCGTCCTCAAAGTTTAGTAATTGGTATTGGGTTGCATTGGGACACAACAAAAGATACAATCAAAGAAGGAATTGAACATTGTTTAAAAAAATTTAATTTAAGTTCAAAATCTATTGCAAAGCTAGTTTCAATAAAAAAACCTGAGGATGTTCAAGGATTAATAGATCTTGGAAAAGAAATGCAAGTACCTGTAGAATATGTTGATAGAGAAGAACTTGCAGAAATTATTACTCCAAATCCGTCTACCACAGTAAAAGCATTTGAAGGAACTGCAAGTGTTTCTGAAGCTGCTGCAATTAAAGTATCAAAAGGGGAATTAATTGTAGAAAAGCAGAAATTCCCTCCAAATTTAACAGTAGCAATTGCGAGGAAAATAGATTGAAAAGAGGATTATTACTAATTGATAGAGGAAGTAGGCAAAGAGAGGCATCTGAAGAATTAGAAGTTATTTGTGAAGGAATTAGAGATAAAGGAGATTATAATTTTGTTGATTATTGCTTTTTAGAAGTAGAACCACCATATATTGAAGATGGGATTGAGAAATCTCTAAAACAAGATATTGATATACTTACAATAGTTCCATATTTTCTATATCCAGGAAAAAAAGTTAAAAATGCTGTAACAGATGTAATGAAATTTCAAAAAGATACTAAAATAAAATTTCTTGTTACTAAACCAATGATGATGCATAAAACTTTGGTAGAAATAGTTCAAAGTAGAGTGGACTCAACATTAAAAGAAAATCAAATTACTCTTGAGTCTAAGGATGTAGATGTTATGGTTATTGGTCATGGAAGTGTAGATCCTAATGCACAAAGATCACTTGATTATATTGTAAATGGATTAAAAGATAATTACAGAAATGTAAGTAGATCATGGTTAGAAATAGAACAACCAGATATTTTTGAAGGAATTAAAAGTTGTGAAAAAAATAATCCAAATGTTCTAGTAAATGTATTTTATTTTCTTCATGAAGGAGCACATGTAAAAACAGATATCAATAATGATTTAATCCCAGCATTAGAAAATTCTAAAATTGACAAGAGCTATATTACAAAACATATTGGAACAGATCAAAAAATGGTAGATTTAATATTGGAAAGAGCAAAGGAAGTAGAGAATGCAAACTAAGAAAGGCCAATCAATTGAAGATGCTAGTATGAAAATGATTGAAGATGAAATAGGTTCACATAATTATAATAAAAAAGAATGGCCAATTGTAAGAAGAATTATTCATTCTACTGCAGATTTTGATTTTGCAGATAAAAATAGGCTCATTTTTCAAAAAGATGCAATTGAAAGTGGCATGAACGCTCTCAAAAATGGGTGTAGTATTGTTGTAGATGTAAATGGAGTAATAGGAGGTCTAAATAAACAAAATCCAAAAGATTTTGGAAATGATATAGTTTGCAATATATCTAAACCAGAAATTATGCAACAAGCTAAAGATGAAGGTAAAACACGTTCTCAAGTTTCAATGAGAATTGCAAAAAGTGATATCGATGGCGGAATAGTCGCAATAGGAAATGCACCAACTGCATTAATGGAAGTAATTGAAATGGTAAAAGAGGGAATAGTAAAACCTGCATTGATTATAGGAATTCCAGTTGGATTTATCTGTGCACCAGAATCAAAAGAAGAATTATCAAAGTTAGAAGGAACTCCATTCATTACTAATTTAGGAAGAAAAGGAGGAAGTTCATCAGCTTCAGCAATAATTAATGCAATTTTCAAATTGATTAGAGCAGAATCATCTAATTAATTATCAAAAAGTTTTATAATTTCAATAAGGGTAATAAATTAATAAATTTAATTAAAAATGATTAACTTTGGTCCGTGATTTAATAATAATTTTAGGAGATCAATTATCTCATGAAATATCATCATTGGAAAAAATTAGAAAAAATGAAGATAAAATTTTGATGATGGAAGTTTCAAATGAAATAGAGTATGTAAACCATCACAAAAAAAAATTAGTATTGATATTTAGTGCAATGCGGCATTTTGCAAATGAACTTAAAAAAAATAAATTTGATGTGACATATGTTGAATTTGATAAATCAAAGGAAAATTTCACAAAAGAATTAGAAAAGCAATGCAAAAAATTTAATCCAGAATCTATCAAAATTACACATCCTAGTGAATATCGAGTTTTAGACGAGGTAAAAAAATGGAAGAAAGTATTGAATATTCCTGTAACTATTTTAGAAGATTCAAGGTTTTTTTGTAAAATAGATGAATTTTCAGATTGGGTAAGTTCAAAAAAAGAACTCAGAATGGAATTATTTTATCAAAAGATGAGAAAAAAATACAAAATTCTAATCGATGATGAAGGTAAACCAATTGGTGGAAAATGGAATTATGATGTAAAAAATAGGAAACGACTACCAAAAAATCATTCAAAAATTCCCACACCATTGATTTGTAAACCAGATAAAATTACAAAACGTGTAATATCACAATTAGAAAAAAAATATACAAAACATTTTGGAGATTTGGAACCATTTTGGTTTGCAACAACTAAAGAGGATGCAATCAAAAGTTTAGAGGATTTTATAAAAAATAGATTAGAATTTTTTGGTCCATATGAAGATGCAATGAAAGAAAATGA
>CALCPD010000062.1 GCA_937897875.1 uncultured Nitrosopumilaceae archaeon | reverse complement strand
TCAGAAATAGATTGAGAATCATCACCAAAAGGATTAGTATCAACTTCGTTAATTACAACATGATCAGAAATAGTTTGAGCATATGCAGGGACAAATATCCCAGCAAGTAAAATTACAGATAATAGAATTAGTAAGTGATTCATTTGAATTTCCTACTTTTATTGATAAAATCACTCATTTTAGAATTAAATGGAGAAAAAGTTGAGCTATTTGTTAAAGTCATAGATCTTAAAATCATCAAAAATGAAAGGATTTACAGAGTATTAACAGATACGAAGCAATTATTCCTCAAGTTTTTCACAGTTTAAGCATCTTTGATTAGTAATTTTAAAGCCACATTCCATACAAATGCCCTCACCCACATCTTGCTCAATTAATTGACGTTTCTTTCCAACATAGATCTTGACTCCAAAATATAATCCAATTACAATTATTGCAGAATATGCAGGTCCCAAATATTGAATCAATCCAATCATTACTAGTATCAATCCAGCAATTAAAATCAGATCACGACGCTCAAATTTCATAAAATCAAATCAAATTGAATCGATAAAAGTATGCCGGGCTCAGTGCCATTAGTTTACTTCATTTTAAAGTCATTTCTCTAACTCGTCCTCATTGCCCAGTAATCTAATGGAGAGATAATTTGATAATAAGATAATGATTGTGGTGGGATCGGCGAAATTTGAATTCGCGACCTCTGCGTCCCAAACGCAGAATCATACCAAGCTAGACCACGATCCCAGCGAAATACGAAAGTGCCCCAATTTAAGCTTCACAGATAATAATTTTAAAGGCAGACAAAGGATCAAACATGTGCTAAATGAGGATTATATCAAAGCAGGTAAAATTGCAGCTGAAGTCAGAGAAATGGTAAGAATCAAAGATTGGGTAGGTAAAACAGTTTATGAAATTTGCGAAGAAGTAGAAAATGAAATTAGAAAAAGAGGTGCAAAATGTGCATTTCCAGTTAATGCCAGTATTAATGAAATTGCAGCTCACTATACAGCAGAACCAAATGATCCAATTACAATCAAGGATACAGATTTAGTAAAAATTGATCTTGGTGCACAAATTAATGGGTATATTGCAGATACTGCTGTAACAGTTTGTTATGATGTACAATTTGACGGATTAGTTCAAGCAGCTGAAGAAGCATTAGGTAATGCAATGTCAATGATCAAAACAGGAGTTAAGGCAAGTGATATTGGCCGTACAATTGAATCTACAATTAAACAGATGGGTTTCAAACCAATTGCAAATCTTAGCGGGCATTCATTAGAACAATATACAATTCATGCAGGAAGATCAATTCCAAACATTTGGTCAATTGGAGGATTCTCACTTTCAGAAAACACAGCTTATGCATGTGAACCATTTGTAACAACAGAACAAGGAGGAGGATTTGTGAGAAATGGAAAAATAAAAAATATCTTTGCCATAAATTCAAGAAAGAAAACAAAAAACGAGGAAGCAGATAAATTATTAAATTTCATTTGGGAAAATTTCAACATGTTGCCATTTGCACTAAGATGGATTACAAAAGAATGGGAAGAAAAGAAAGCCAGAGAATTACTAGATATTTTAATAAAGAAAAAAGCAGTCCAAGCTTATCCAGTACTAATAGAAGTTAATGAACAAAGAGTAGCTCAAGCAGAGCACACATTCATTCCAATGGAAAGCGGCGTAACAGTCACAACAAAAGCATTAGCATAAAAAATGAGTGAAGAAATCAGACCATGTCCAAAATGTGGCGGATTAATGTTCAAAGAGCAAGGTGAAACAATTTCTTGGTTTTGTCCAACGTGTAATGTGAAATTCAGAACAAAGTAATTTTTCGCTGACCATATTGCTCAAAAACAGAATTTAGTAGATTTTGAGCCTCAAATAAATTAGGAATTTTATTTTTATTCTCCACAATTCCAGATTTAATCACACCAAGATATTTTATCTTGTATTTGACTTGAATTATTTTTTGTTTTTGGTTTAACTCAGAATTTTTTAAATCTGAAACATTTGCCAAAATATCAGCAAATTTGACAACCTTAGATTGCCAAGAGGATTCAGAGAGTTGTTTTAAATAATTTTGTTCTTGTTGATTTTTAGGTAAACGAGTTTCTTTTGTTAAATCAGATACAATTTGAGCAATTTTTTTACCAAAAAATTTTGAAACATCATCATAATCAAAAGAAGTATCTTCTATAGAATCATGCAACCATCCAGCACATAAAATAGATTCATCCTTAATTCCCATCATTTTAAGATTATTTACAACATCACGTAAATGATGCCAGTATGGGGTTTTGTTGTTCTTACGGTATTGACCCTTATGTTGTTGTATAGCACATTGTTTTGAAAAAGTTAATTTA
>CALCPD010000061.1 GCA_937897875.1 uncultured Nitrosopumilaceae archaeon | reverse complement strand
CTTTCCACTATTTCCTCTTGGTCCACGTCTTTTGTTGTTGCCACCAGATCTACTAGATCCACCGCTTTTCCCACGACTATTTCCTCCACGATTATTGCCACCACGTCCTGACCCTCCACGGTTTCCGTCTCTTCCACCATGTCTTCCAATACCACCTCTTACTTTAGGTCTAAATTTAGGATCCCATTTTGGGCTTTGACCCATTTCTTTGGGTATCTCTAGTTTATGGATTACAGTATCTATCAATTGCTCGATCTTACTGAAGTCATGCATTCCATCTTCACTTATAAGAGTGATTGCCACTCCCGTAGTATCAGCTCTGGCAGTTCGACCTACACGGTGAACATAGTCAGCTGCTTCTCCAGGTACATCATAGTTGACTACAAGATTGATGTCCGCAATATCTATACCCCTACTGATTACATCGGTGCCGACTAGGATTCGAGTGCGCTTAGCTCTAAAATTAGACAATACTTTTTCTCTAGTCTCTTGAGTCAGATCAGAAGAGATGCTTTCTACATTATGCCCCTGTCTCTTGAGGCTTCTATGAATATCAGCTACTTTCTTCTTAGTAGAAGAGAATATGATGATCGACTTATATGCTGGTTTATCTTTGATTAATTTATCAAGTAGCATTGTCTTATGCGTATCATTGACAAGGTAAGCCGCTTGAAGTACTCCAGCTGCTGGTTTGCCTATAGCTACATTTACTTCCTTAGGATCTTTGAGTATCTTTTTAGCGAATTCACGGATCTTTGGAGCCATCGTGGCAGAAAACATTAGTGTCTGACGATCTTTTGGAAGCATATCTATTACCTTCTGTATATCTTCACGGAAACCCATGTCGAGCATACGATCTGCTTCATCGAGTATCAGGTATTTAAGATCTTTCAGCGTAATGAATCCCATATTCAAATGAGACATCAGTTTTCCTGGTGTAGCTATGATGATATCTGTCTGTCGTTTGAGTGCTTTTTTCTGCTGTTCCCAATCTGCTCCAGAACCTCCACCATACACTGGTATAGAGGTCACAGGGGCAAAGTATGCAAACCCTTGGAACTGCTGGTCTATCTGTAACGCCAACTCTCTAGTAGGCACTATGATTAGCGCAGTAGTGTTTTTTGACTTATTATTGATCACCTTATGCATGATCGGCAATAGAAAGGCTGCAGTTTTACCAGTACCTGTCTGAGCACATCCTATGATATCGTTACCCTCCATTATTAGAGGCATGGCTTTCTCTTGTATTTCGGTCGCTTCTTCGTATCCCATGTAAGATATCGCTTCCAATATCCCATTATCTAACCCAAATTCTGTAAACTTCATATATGTATTTTCTTCTATATAAGCTGCTAAGGTACTTAATTTATAGTAGCAGCTCTCTACTCACATCTAACAGTGTACGTATTTACAACTAAGGGACTATAGTTTGAATGTGATCGGCAATGTAAATTGCACTTTTACCTTTTGCCCTCGTTGCTTACCCGGGATCCAAGTAATCTCATCCTTCATCTTTTTTATCACTTCCATGGCAGCATCGCCACATCCGCTTCCAGGATCACGTAATAATTTTAATTCTTCCAACTTGCCCTGTTTGTTGACTACAAATTGAATAATTGCTTTTCCTTGTATACTACTTTCTCTAGCGTCCTTTGGATATTTCAGATTCTTACCTATAAACATTGATAATTTGTTATTCGAGCATTCCTTAAGCGCGTCCTTACTTAATTTTTTTTCTTCGCAGCCAGGAAATCTTGGCATTTCTTCTACAACCTTGAATATTTCATTATTCTCTTTATATCTATGTTGGTTTTGTTCCGTTTGTGCGTAAATACTGAATGCAAGCAATGTAAGGGCTATTGATAATGTTATATTTTTCATTTGTATGAATTTTATGTGTTGAATAATATTGATATAGGAAATTTGAAAAAGAATTATCACCAACTAAATCAAAAAAGAATTTGTCACTATCTCTAATCACACCATTAATCATTCGAAAATTCATAATTGTTGCAGTTTGTTCTTGAATTCCAATACCAAAATATTCTTCATCAGAATTTTCAACATATTCCATTTTTTGTTTGGTTTGAAGACTACCAAGTCTGATCAAAGTGTCACGAATATCTTTGGCACGTTCAAATTGTTGAGATTTAGCTGCCTGATGCATCTCATCCTCTAATTTTTTTGTAAAAATTTTAGTATCATTTTTACCCTTAAGAACATCCTCTAATTTTTTTACATGTTGTGGATATTTTTCTTGAGCATCTTTAAATTCACATGGTGCTTCACAATTACCTAAATGGTATTCAAGACATACTTTTTTTGGAAGAGTTTTACAAATTCTTATTTGAAAAGATTTTCTCAATGTTCCAATAGTAAGTAATTTAGAACTACCCTGAGTAAAAGGACCATAAAATTTTCCTTTACCTAAGAATTTTCCATCCCTTGTTCGTCGAGCAACAAGTAATCGAGGGTATTTTTCATCAGATAATCTCAAATATGTATATCGCTGTTGATCCTTTAATTCAATATTAAATCGAGGGCGATATTTTTTAATCATATTTGATTCTAAAAGAAAAGCTTCACTTTCATTATCAGTTAAAACAAATTCAATATCAAAAATATTTTCAACTAGTTTTTGAGTTTTATAGTTTTGATTTTTATTAAAATAAGAACGTACACGGTTTTTAAGATTTTTGGCTTTTCCAATGTAAATAATTTTATCAGCATCATCTTTCATTAAATAAATTCCAGGATTTGTAGGAATAGTAATTTTAGAAATATCAAAGGTCATTTTTTTATTAATTTTTTCAAATATTTTCCAGTATAACTGCCAGGAGATTTTGAAACATCAAGTGGAGTGCCAGCAGTCACAATTCGACCGCCTTCATCCCCACCTTCAGGTCCCAGATCAATCAACCAATCAGAATTTTTAATGATATCCATATTATGCTCAATTACAACAACAGTATTACCCAAATTTACTAACCTGTTTAGAACATCTAATAATTTTTGAACATCTGCAAAATGTAAACCAGTTGTAGGTTCATCCAAAATATAAAGAGTCTTGCCTGTACCACGTTTAGATAATTCTGAGGCAAGTTTTACTCTTTGAGCCTCACCACCAGATAATGTAGTAGAGGATTGTCCAAGTTTGATATATCCTAAACCTACGTCGTTAACAGTTTGCAATTTCCTTTGAATAGATGGAACATTTTCAAAGAAATTTAATGCTTCATAAACTGTCATTTGGAGAACATCAGATACATTCTTTCCCTTATACAATACAGATAATGTTTCAGAATTGTATCGTTTTCCCTTACATTCATCACATTTTACATAGACGTCAGATAAGAATTGCATTTCAATTTGTTTAACACCATCACCCTCACATGCAAAACATCTTCCATCGGCAACATTAAAAGAAAATTGGCCTGGAGCATATCCACGTTCTTTTGATAATGCAGTATTAGAATATAATTCTCGAATAGGAGTAAAAGCACCTATGTATGTTGCAGGGTTTGAACGAGGAGTTCTACCTATAGGAGATTGATCAATAGCAATCACTTTATCAATATTATCTATACCAGAAATTTCTTTATGAGCTCCAGAACTAATATGTGTTTTAGAAAAATGATTTTCTAAACTTTTAAGTAAAATATCATTTATCAAAGTAGATTTTCCAGATCCAGATACTCCAGTTACAGATACAAAGAGTCCTAGAGGAATTTCAACATCAAGGTTTTTCAAATTATTTTCAGATGCATTTTTAATAATTAATGATCCTTCAGGTTTACGAATTTTATTTTCTAAAAGAATTAAAGAATCATCTTTAAGATAAGTTCCAGTTACAGATGTGTTTGACTGTAGAATTTTTTTAATTGTTCCTTCAAAAACAATATTGCCCCCATGTACCCCAGCACCAGGGCCCAAATCAATTATCCAATCTGAATTTCGTATAACTTCCTCGTCATGCTCCACAACAATGATTGTATTACCAAGATTTCGTAGCTTATTTAGCGTTTTAATTAGTCTAGCGTTATCACGTTGATGTAACCCAATTGTAGGTTCATCAAGGACATACAAAACACCAGTAAGATTAGAACCAATTTGAGTAGCCAATCTAATTCTTTGAGATTCACCACCAGATAATGTAGAACTAAGACGATTTAACGTAAGATAATTTAATCCAACATTAATTAAAAATTCTAAACGTTCTTTAATTTCTTTAAGAATATCTCTTCCAATATGTTGTTCCGTTTCTGTCAATTTCAAATTAGAAAAGAAATCAAAACAATTAGTGATAGACAAATCACATACATCCATTATTCCCAAATCATTAATGGTAACTGCAAGAGATTCAGGTTTTAGTTTTTTACCATTACATGTAGTACAATGAGTATCACGCATAAATTGTTTAAGCCATTCACGTTTTGATTCAGAATCAGTTTCTAGAAAAACACGTTGAAGGTTTACAAGTACACCTTCAAATGCATTGGTGTATTTCCATGAAGAATCTCCAGATTTAGAATTATATTGAAAATCAATTAAATCAGATGTTCCATTTAAAATAATTTTAAGATGTTTTGGTTTTATTTTTTCAATTGGAGTCATAAGATCAAATCCAAATTTCTCACCAACTGTTCTTAATGCTTGTCTTCTAAATGCAGAAAATCTTCCGCTCCAAGGAACAATTGCACCATCTAAAATGGATTTTGATTTATCAGGAATTACTAAATCAGCATCAAATTCCATTTTAACTCCCAATCCATTGCATGTTTTACATAATCCAAAAGGAGAGTTAAATGAAAAATTCCTAGGTTCAAGTTCACCAATGGTTAATCCACAATGTGGACAAGCATTATTCTGAGAGAAAATTTTTTCAGATTTGTCTGATGAAATCATCACATCACCCTTTGAGGCTTTTATTGCAGTTTGAATAGCCTCAAAAATTCTAGATCGTTCAGATTTACTTGTTAAAATTCTATCAACAACAATTTCAATATTATGCCATTTTTGTCTGTCTAATGGAGGAATGCCATCATCTAGGCTCAAAATTTCACCATTTAAGCGTATTCTAGAATATCCATCTTTTTTGATTTGTTCAAAGAGTTTCTCATAGGTACCTTTTTTTCTTTGAATAAGTGGAGATAAAATCAATATTTTTTGTCCCAAAAAATCTTTGAGTACAGAATCACAAATTCGTTCAACAGATTGTGTAGAAATTTTTCTTTTACAGTTTGTGCAATGAGGTATTCCAATTCTAGCAAAAAGTAAACGCATGTAATCATAAATTTCAGTAGTAGTACCAACAGTAGAACGTGGATTTTTACTTGTAGTTTTTTGTTGAATTGCAATTGCAGGAGACAACCCTTCAATGGAATCAACATCAGGTTTATCCATCATTTCCAAAAATTGACGAGCATAAGAAGAAAGTGATTCAACATACCTTCTTTGTCCTTCAGCATAGATAGTATCAAATGCTAAAGTAGATTTCCCAGACCCAGATAAACCACTAATTACAACCAACTGATTTTTTGGAATATCTACATCAATATTTTTTAAATTATGATGGCGAGCTCCTCGAATTTTTAATTTATTATCTATCATTTCTATATTCAATCTCCTTTTCTAATCGTTTGATTCTATCACGACAAGAAATTGCTTGTTCAAAGTCTAATTCTTCAGAATACTTTTTCATTTGTGCATCTAAATCAATTACATCATTCCTAAGATCATGTATTGATTTTAATTTTGATTCATCTAACACAATTTCTTGTTCAGGAACAGATTTCATAATCGTTTTAGGGGTAATTCCATGTTCCTCATTGTATAAAATTTGTTTTTTTCTACGACGAGTAGTTTCATCAATAGTATTTTTCATAGATTTAGTATTTGTATCAGCATACATTATTACAGTACCAGTTACATTTCTTGCAGCTCTACCACAAGTTTGTATTAAGCTAGTAAAATTTCTCAAAAACCCTTCCTTGTCAGCATCAAGAATAGCAACAAGTGAAACTTCAGGTATATCCAATCCCTCACGTAGAAGATTAATCCCTACTAAAACATCAAATTCTCCTAAACGTAACTGACGAATAATTTCAGTTCTTTGTAATCCGTCAATTTCTGAATGCATGTATCTAACTTTAACATCTTTTTTTGAGAGATATTCAGCTAAATCTTCAGCCATTCTTTTAGTTAATGTGGTAACTAAAACACGTTCAGAATTTTTAGATCTCTCATTTATTTCAGAAATTAGATCATCCATTTGGTCTTTAGTAGGCCTAATCTCAATTTGTGGATCAAGTAAACCAGTAGGGCGAACTAATTGTTCAACAATTTTTGCAGAAATTTTCTTTTCATATTCAGAAGGAGTAGCTGAAACAAAAATAGTATTTTGAATGTATTCTTCAAATTCTTCAAATTTTAATGGTCGATTATCATATGCACTAGGTAATCTAAAACCATATGTCACAAGTTTATCTTTTCGAGAATAATCACCTTTGTACATCCCATGCAATTGAGGTAATGTTACATGAGATTCATCAATTACCAAAAGATAGTCATCACCAAAAAAATCCATCAAACAATATGCCTTATCACCTTCATTTCGCCCATCAAAATGTCGGGAGTAATTTTCAATACCAGAACAATAACCTAATTCTTCAATCATTTCTAAATCATATTTTGTCCTCATTTCAAGTCGTTGTTTTTCAAGTTCATTTAATTTTGGCAAATGTTGCTTTAGTTCATCTCTAATGGATTTAACAGCTCTTTTAGTTACATCCTTAGCAATTAGATAATGTTTTGCTGGAAAAATAGTCATTTGAGTTATTTTCTTTTTTTCTTTTAGAGAAACATGATCAAGTAAAGTTATTTTTTCAATCTCATCACCAAACATGGAAATTCTAATTATATCTTCAGAATATGCAGGAGTGATATCAATAGTATCTCCCTTTACTCTAAAATTTCCAGGAGCTACTTCAAGATCATTTCTTTCATATCGAGCATCAACTAATTTTCTAATTAAATCAGTTCTTTTAATTTCATCTCCAGAAGCAACTAAAATTGAAGAGTCTTTCCATTCTTGAGGATTACCAAGGGAGTAGATACAAGACACAGTTGAAACAATGATTGTAGGTTCTCCAGATAACAACATTGCAGTTGCCTCCAATCGTAATTTTTCAATTTTTTCATTAATTTGAGTATCCTTTTCAATGTAAGTGTCAGTTTGTGGAAGATAACTTTCAGGTTGATAATAATCATAATATGAAACAAAGTAACCAACATTATTTTTGGGAAAGAATTGTTTTAATTCAGCATATAGTTGAGCAGCTAGAGTTTTGTTATGGGAAATTACAAGTGTATTTTTACCAGTTCTAGCAATAACATTAGCAACTGAAAAAGTCTTCCCGCTTCCCGTAACACCAAGTAAAGTTTGAACAGATTTTTTTTCTACACCTTTAACTAGAGCATCAATGGCTTCAGGTTGATCACCAGTAGGATAATAGTCAGATACTAAATCAAATTTAGAAATTTGTTGCAACATTTACAATCACTAAAAACTGAATTTAAAGCAATGGTGATAACAGGATAATTACCACTTTGGTTCATCAATCATTCTTAAACCACCATCAATTTCTTCAAAACCCATTATTTTCAGAGTAGTTTTTGCAGTAAGAGAATTCTTTTCAAAAATCTTTTTTGCTAAAACCATTCGATCGTTTGAATTCATGTGTTGGCCAATCTTATATTTTCCATGAAGTTTTTGAGGAATGATTTTGATGACACTAACTGCATCCAAAACACGCATATCAGATTTTAGTGGATCATAGAACCCTTCAGGCTGATATTTCTCCATCAATCCATTTAGAGCTAAAGTTTTTTCTTCCCTGTCAGAAACAAAAGAAGCAATTCCTTTGATCACGATACTAATGTACAAAGTATCAGCTAAAGCAGCATTATGAGGATCCTCAAAATATGAAGGTAAAAATTCTAATTCTCTATCAGCCTCAAATCCAACTTTATTGTTTTTAGAAATATTATCTAATTTTTCACCTTTCACATGTGAATGCATATAGACAACATCATTTCGAAAAACAAAATTCATTGGAATGATTTGAGGAAACCCATCTACATCAATACTAGAAATTCTTCCAACATGTTCCTCATTAAGAAATTGCTTAATTTTTTCATATGATTTAATTTCAAGAATTCCAACAAGTTGCATAAAATAATTATTAAAAATAAGATTATAAATTTAATTCAAATTATCAAAATAGATACCTAAAATATAAGAAGAAATTAAAAACATCATGGATGATCCATATCTAAACGATTTAAGAGGAGAATTCAATAGTTATTCAAATCAATTAAAAAAATTAAAAAAGAAAATTCTAAAAACAAATTCCACAGAGGATCAATCAAAAATCATTAAACAAATAGATTCAATAGCCAAAAAAATGGAAAATAATCAAAAACAATCAGTCAAAGTAACAAAATCTAGATTAAAAGAAAGAAAGAAAAAATCAAGAAAATAGAATTATTCTGCATCTAATTCTTTTGCTAATTCTTTAATTTGTAGTATTTTACAACCTAATTCAGTACATTCAGCCTTGAATTCATTAGTCATACTAACTAATTACAAAAATAATCAAAAATACAGAACATTCTAAAAATTGACTTTATTGATTCAAACTTTTCATTAATGTAAATTGCTAAATTTAGGAATAATTTAATGAA
Organism: uncultured Nitrosopumilaceae archaeon; assembly: GCA_937897875.1. GTDB lineage: Archaea > Thermoproteota > Nitrososphaeria > Nitrososphaerales > Nitrosopumilaceae > Nitrosopumilus. Next base: position 6,633 of record CALCPD010000061.1, on the reverse strand, counting down.
AAAATAATGAAACCAAATGAAGAAACAGAAGAGGCCACTAAAGAAGTCATAGACCTATTAGAGGAATGGGGCTCACAATCAAAATTTATGTGGTTTAGAGAATTACATAGAATTACAGATATCGATAAAGGATTACTTCGCAATATTCTCAATGAATTGAAAAAAACAAAGGAGGTCAAAGAAACACATGGAACTAACAATAGAATATTTTTTTGTCTTAGAAGATATTATATCAAATGTAGGGATGTAGAATTTAGATTCAAAGGAAAAGAAATCATGTTAAGAGATGGAAGTAAAACAAAAGTAATTCAAGGTTCTACAAGCGGAACAGAAAGGACAAGAAAAAGATTACTCAAACAACAAACTAAAAGAAAATTAAAACAATCTTCAAAAAAGAAACATCAACATAATTCACGAAATCACTGAAAAGAATCAGATTGCCGTTTCATAAATTTAGATTCAGCACGTTTAACTTTCTCAGTTTCTGCAACATCCTCGGTCATGTCGTATAAATTATGAAGTTTCATATCTGGAACTAATTCATCATTTTTTTCATCATTTAAATCAAATTCAATATTAGATAAAATTTCTAGGTTCTCATCTAAAATATCAAGACATTTTTTTACAGTATCAGGTAAATCATCCATAATGATATCTAAAATATTAGCACAGTAAATAATGTTCTATTAATTTGAATTAACCTTGTTTTTGTTTGTGTTTTTCACGTAATACAGGCATAACATGACTAGCAAATTTGTCAATTGAACCAAAGTAATTCTTACCCCAGAATCGAATTACGAAGTGATTTACACCAGCTTCCATAAATCTTTCAAAGACAGGTATAATGTCTTCAGGAGTACCAACTGCAGTAGATGATCTTGCAATGTTATCTGGAATTTTAGTTGCAGCTTCTCGCATTTTAACAATCCAACTTTGATCAGACATAGAGTATTCTGTAAAGTATTTTACGAAATCGAATCCTTCAATTTCTTTTAATCCATGCACTCTCAAAATTTCTGGTTTAAACAAACTAACTTTTACAGCTTCTTTCATTTTTGCCCATGAAGCTTCTGCATCTTCTGAAAAGTAAACATCTATGTCTAATGCCATTTCAAAATTATCTTTATCTTCTTGACTTCTTCCATATTTGTCCATAGAAACTTCAATTTGTTTACGATGATCTTCAAACAATTCAGGAGTATAACCAATAGGTAACCAACCTTCACCGAGTTTACCTGTTAAATCTAATGTACGTTTACCTCCAGATGCCATGTAAGTTGGTGGATGTGGTTTTCTTATTGGAGCAGCTTGTAGACAGGCTTTTTCTAATTTGTAATATTTCCCTTCGTAATCTACAGTATTATCAGGATCTGAATGATATAGTGTTTTAATAACTTCAATTTGTTCTGCCCATTTTGAAACAGGTTTTTCAAATGGTATACAAAATTCTTTAAGATTTTGGGCTTCTCCAGCACCAATACCAAGAATTGCTCGACCTTTAGAAACCCTATCAAGTGTAATTGCAGCTAATGCAATGTTTGATGGATGTCTTCTAATGGCATCAGTGACACAAGTTCCTAATTCAACATTTTGTGTTACAGAAGCAATTGCAGATAACATAACCCATGGATCTAAAACAGTTGCATTTTTCCATTGTGGGACGTTTGTGTGATCCATATAGAAAATAGAATCGTATCCAGTTCTATCAGCAAGCTGACAAGCAGTAAGGATCTGATCTTCAGTATATCCTGCTCTAGCAACATTTAGTCCGTTTTGAATACCAAACTTGAGTTTTTTACTTGCCAATCACTATGATTCTAAATCATTATAATAAAAAGTTTGGTTAAGCTGCCAATTTCGTAGATAGTAAATAAAAGAAAAAAGGGTAAAAAAATAAATTTTTACAGATTACCTGCTTTGATATTTTCAAGACATTTTACGACATCATCTTTAGATATTGGAATTGGGTTTGGATCCAAATGGCCTCTATCTGTCATGACAGTGTCAGCAGCTTCAGAAACATCAGCTTTGAGTTCTAATTTATCAAAACCTAGTTTATCCATTGCTTCTTTGAATCTATCATAGAAGATTGATTTGTTATGCTTGTGTGCAACAGTAGTACAAGATGATAAGGAGTAACCATGTGGTACACCTTCATTTGAGAATACATAGGACAATGCATGTCCTAATGTTGTAGAGCAATTTCCAAATCCCATTCCAGATAACATTGAACCATACGGATAGTTTTCTGGTTTGTCATTCATGATTGCATCATAAAGAATCTCAAATGCTTGTTTACATAATGTTCTAGTCAAGTCATTACCGAGTTTGCTATCATAGCCTTCAGTAGCTTGAGCACATGCATCACAGACAGAACTTTTGATGACTTGTTCTGGAGTTCCATCCATAAAGTATGAATCGACTACAGCCATGTCAGCTAAGAATCTATCTTCACGTAACAATTTCTTTTTTCCATCAAATTTAAGAACACAATATGTGGTCATTTCAGCTCCAGTTCCAAATGTAGTTGGAATTAGAATTTTTTCTTTTTTCAATTCAGGTGCAGCATATTTTACCACATCCATTGAACTTCCACCACCCAATCCGATTAGAACTGAAGGGTTTTTGTCTTTGAATTGAGAAATGACAGTATTGACATCATCAATTGATGGTTCAGGTTTTACTTGGTCATATAACATATAATCCTGAATTCCCATTTTTGCTAACCATTTGTCAGACAATGCTGGCGGAACGGTGGTAACAACTAGAGCATTCTTTGGATATTCTGTTTCACCAAGTGCGTTTTCTCCAAAATTAATAACTTTTGGAATGCGTACTGTGTGCATAAAACAAACATCATTGGTTTGTTTATTATATCTTCCAGTAGATGAAGATCATATGATTATTCAAAATTTTAACGAATTAGCAATTACGGAAAAGAAAAAAGATTGTTTAGAAATTTTAGAATCAGGTCTTGAAGCTGCAAATCCAGAAAACATAATATCAAATTATGTTACATCAAAGGAAATCAAGATTGATGGAAAGATATTCAATATTTCAAAATATTCCAATATCTACACCGTAGCTTTTGGAAAAGCAGCAGATTCTATGACCAGGGCAATTAATTCAATTATTTCAGTAAGAAGTGGCATTATTGTAATTCCAAAAGGAACAAAAGCAAAAATCAAGAGTAAAAAATTTCAGATTTTTAATTCAAGTCATCCAAAACCAGATAAAACAAGTGTAAAAGCAGCAAAAGAAGTGATGAAATTTGTACACAATAAGAAAAAGGACGAATTAATTATTTTTCTTGTTTCAGGAGGAGGATCATCATTACTTGCTATGCCAGATGAAATCACACTTAGTGATAAAGTTCATGTCACAGATTTATTACTAAAATCAGGAGCAACAATTCAAGAATTTAATTGTATTAGAAAACATCTATCAAAAATCAAAGGAGGAAAATTAGTGGAAAATATGAAATGCGATGGAGTGAGCCTAATAATGTCAGATGTTGAAAATGATGATATATCATCAATTGCATCAGGTACAACATACATGGATGATACAACATATCAAGATGCAATGAACATAATAGAAAAATATAGATTAAAAATGAGAATTCCAATTGAAGTTTTACAAATTTTAGGAAACGGATTACATAACCAAAAATCAGAAACTCCAAAACATGCTAAAATAGAAAATTATGTTATAGCAAATAATAACAATTGCTTAGAAGCAATGGAGAAAACGGCAAAAGTAAAAGGGTACAAAGTTATCAAAATACAAATTTTTGGAGAGATTAAAGAAGTAGTTAAAAAAATTCTAGAACATATTCCCGAATCACAAAAAACATGTTTAATTTTAGGTGGAGAACCAACCGTCAAAGTATTAGGAAAAGGGCAAGGGGGAAGAAACCAGGAATTAGTTTTAAGAATTTTAAAAAACACTCAGAAACTAAAAAAGATAACAATTGCATCCATGGGAACTGATGGAATAGATGGAAATTCTAATTTTGCAGGAGCAATTATAGAGAATATCAAAGTTGATTTAAACATCATGAAAGAATTTCTAAAAAATAGCGATTCAGCAAGATTTTTTCAAAAACAAAAAGGAAACATCAAAACTGATTTTACACATATGAATTTGATGGACATAGGCGTAATTTTAAAATAAAATTATTACCGATGACAATCACAATTACAACTACTAGGGATACATCTATGACTAATACAATCCCTGCAGCCTTTACTCCTACCACTTTTTACTCTTAATCGTTCCTTATTCAATTAAATCAATTCCAAAATTAAAATTATCTTTGCCTTTCATAGTATTCTACAGAATGCGTAAATTGTCTATTATAGTCAACTTCAATCCAGAATTTTTCTTCATCAATTTCCTTACCATCTGAAATCCAAACATTTAGTATTTTTTGCATAAACATTTGAGTGGTATTATCAATTTGAGGTCGAACTCCAGTTTCATGTTCAATTCTATCGCGCTCCTCTTTGAATTTTTTGAGTAAACCTTTAAGATTTTTTCCATTGATATTAGCAGCTTTGTTTTGTTTTGCATCCTCTAAATCTTTTTTAAAATTTGATAAAAATCCCATATCTAAACTAGAAAGTTTTTTTTAAAAAAGATTGTGATAGGAAAGTTATTCAATCAATCTATTATCTTCTTTAATTGTATTCAATACAAGATGGGTTAGGGTATTTTCAACATTAGGTATAGCAGATATTTTTTTTACAAAATCACTCAAAAGTTCACGAGTTTTAAATTTTGCAATAATCACCATGTCAGCATCACCAGTAATATCATAAACAGCTATTGTACTATCAAATTTTGCAATTTCATTTTCAATTTCCAACATCTTACCTTTGTTAGTTTTAATTTCAATTATTGCAGTAATTTCAAAGCCAAGTAATTCATGATTAAGACGAACAGAATACCCTTGGATAATATTTTGCTCTTCTAATTTTTTTATTCTAGACAAAATTGTTACTGTAGATACCCCCAACCTATGGGACAATTGTCTTGCAGATTGTCTTCCATCTACGGAAAGATGTTTTAAAATCTCAATATCTTTATCATCCATATTGGATATTTTATAGCTAAACAAATATTTAAAAATATTGTATAAATTTAAATAAATATTACAAAAATATCAAATAGTATGATAATTTTTTAATTAAAAAGGACAATAAGTTAAATATCTTAAAATGCTAATTTGGTCATGTTAGGAGTTAAAATTTAATTGTCCACAGCATATGTTCTCATAAACTGTGATCTTGGTTCTGAAGAATTTGTAATTTCTGAACTAAAATCAATTGAAGGAGTTATAGAAGTTCATGGCACATTTGGTGCTTATGATATTCTAGCAAAAGTTCAAGCAGAATTGGTTGAAAAATTGCGTGAAACAATTACATGGAAAATTAGAAAAATTGTAAAAATTCGTTCAACATTAACATTAATGGGAATTGAAGGACAAGGATAATTAAATACTCAAAATAATCATTAATAAAAATAAAAACTAATTATTTGTTTATTTTAATACAATAAAAATGATCAAATGTTAAGAAATTTTCTAATATACTTTAAATTCAATTATAGGCATAATATGTTGTGAGTTACTGTGTGAAATGCTTTGGAGCAGCAGATGTATGTTTTGGAGAATTAGAAAAAGTGATTCTTAGTGAATACATTAAAGGAATGAAAAAATATTCTAGCCTGAAATGTTATTGCAAAGATCATACTCCCAAAAGGTGATTATTTTGGACATAAATCCAAAATTCACCAATTGTATATTTTGTAACATGTCATTTGAAGAGTGCGATTGCAAATGTAATTACTGCAATCAAAGAGATTCATGCGAATGCGTTTTATTTGATTCAATGACAGGAGGATAACAAAGTAAAATATTAGCAAATGCAAAGATCAAACTTTTATTTTATTATAACATAACTAGTTTGCAAGCCAACACAACATCTATTGTCATAAACTCCCCGTCGTGTTACTGATGTAAGCTTACTTGCTACATTATGTAGAGGATGGATATTATTGGCTTGATTTTTACTTTGTTAATAATTTTAAAAAATAATGAATTAATTTTAATTTGATTTTAAGATAATTTTAATATCATGTAATTAATGAATTATTGAAAACTTCAGATAGATAATTGAAATGGGATTTTCATCCACAATAATGTCAATTCAAATTATCTATCTTATGACGATTATAATTAATAGAAATTAATTTTTGTAAAAAATTCAAGATTATTTCAAATGAATTTTAGGTTAATCAACAGAATTAGTTAAATTTGATTTTAAGATATTCATTTTGGGAATATCTACCGTTCATCAATATGTGAGGACACTTGGATGAAAAAAGATAATACAACCAGGAGGACGTAGTTATATACAAATGTGAAAAAATGACTACGTTTTCCAAAATAATAATTAAAAATTTTTAAAAAAATAAACATTTGTTAACAAAAACTCAAGAGAATTTCAAATACAATAATTACATTAATTAGTCATATGATAGTCCAGATTCAAGAACCATGTAAAGAAAGAAAATGTGCCTGTAAAGACCATGACAAAGCAACTTTTAGGCGTGGAAATAGGCGAAAAT
>CALCPD010000060.1 GCA_937897875.1 uncultured Nitrosopumilaceae archaeon | reverse complement strand
AAAACTACATGTGCTTCAAAAATGCTTGAAAACTTTGTTGCACCATACGATGCAACAGTAATTTCAAAATTAAAAAAGCAAGATGCAATTTTTATTGGTAAAGTAAACATGGATGAATTTGCTATGGGGTTAACTACAGAATTTAGTGCATTTGGTCCAAGTAAAAATCCATGGAATATAGAACATGTTCCAGGTGGATCCTCTGGGGGAAGTGCAGTGTCTGTTAGTTCCTACGAATGTATTGCATCATTGGGTTCTGATACTGGGGGTTCTGTTAGAAACCCTGCTAGTTTTTGCTCAACTGTAGGGTACAAACCAACTTATGGGTTAATCAGTAGATATGGATTAATTTCATATGCTAACAGTATCGAACAGATAGGACCACTAACTAGAACTGTAAAAGATACGGCATTCATGTTGAATCTTATTGCAGGAGTTGATCCTAATGATAATACTACTGTCAATAACAATAATGAGGATTATCTGGAAAATATTGATTCTGGAATTGAGGGCAAAAAAATTGGAATAATTACTGAGATGATTGGAGATGGGATTGATCCTGATGTAATGACTGCTACAAAAGAGGCAATTTCAAAACTAGAAGGATTAGGCGCAATTTGTGAGGAAGTGTCCTTAGAAATGGTGAAATATTCTGTTGCTGCATACTATACCATTACTGCTACTGAGGCTGGAAGTAATCTGGCTAGATATGATAATTTGAGATACGGATATGAAATGCCTGTTGAAGGTTATGAATTTAATTCATACATTTCAAAAGCTAGGAAAAACTTTGGACCAGAAGTCACACGTAGAATGATAATTGGAGGATTTGTTCCATCTGCAGGTCATGCTGGCAAATATTTCCTTAAAGCAATGAAAGTAAAAAGCAAATTGACTAAAGAAATCAATGATGCATTTAAGAAATTTGATTTATTGATTGCACCAACAGTACCAATATTGCCATTTAAAATTGGAGAAAAAATTGATGACCCTGTATCATTATTTTTAGTTGACATTAATACAGTTACAGCAAATCTAACTGGAAAACCTGCAATCTCAATTCCATTTAAAATAGTAAATGGATTACCAATTGGAATTCAACTAATGGCAAATTCAATGAATGATAAAATGTTATTGCAAGCAGCTCATGCATTGGAGAAAACTGTTACTTTACCGGAGATACCAATATGACAAAAATTGGTTTAGAAATTCACTGTCAATTAACAAATTTACAAAGCAAGTTATTTTGTTCTTGCAAAGCAAACTATCGTGAATTTGAACCAAATGAAAACATTTGTCCTGTATGTGCTGGAATGCCAGGTAGTTTACCTAGATTAAATCAAGAGGCAGTAAAAAAAGCAACAATGATTTCAATGGCTTTGAATTGTTCAACTCCTGAAAAAATTGCATTTTTTAGAAAAAATTATTTTTATCCAGATTTGCCTAAGAATTTTCAAATCACCCAATTGAACATTTATGGTGACACAAGTGTGGGGGGTTCTGGGACAATTACAGTTGGTGATAAAAAAATTCGAATTACTAGAATTCAATTAGAAGAAGATCCTGGAAGACTAATCTATGAAGGCAGTTCATCAAAAAATCAAATTACATTAGTGGATTACAATCGTGCAGGCACACCACTAGTTGAAATTGTAACTGAACCTGACTTTGAAACTCCAAAGGAAGTACGTGATTTTCTTAACATATTATCAGATTTACTCAAAAACCTAGGTGTTGCAGACCCTAGTTTAGAAGGAGCAATGAGAGCAGATGCAAACGTCTCTACTCGTGGGGGTAATAAAGTCGAAATTAAGAATATAGGTTCATTTCATGATTTAGAAAAGGCAGCACATTTTGAAATCACAAGACAAGAGAGTTTGCATGATAGAGACATTCCAATTGCACAAGAAACACGTCATTGGGATGATCGTAGAAAGATAACTGTATCATCACGTTCAAAAGAAGAAGATTTGGATTATCGTTATTTTCTTGAAGGCGATATACCTTGGGTAAAAATTAATCCTGAAATTAAAACTGAATTGAAATCAAAAATGCCTGAAAGTATTAGTTCTAAAAAGGAAAGATATGTTACAAAATATCAAATTCCAGAACAAGTTGCAGATGTCTTATCTTCTGATAAATTTTATTCAGATTTATTTGAAGAATCACATTCAGAAACAAATGCAAAAGAGGTTGCAAATATCATAACAACTGAATTAATGGGGTTAGAAGATACTAGAGAAAAACGGGAAGCATCTAAACTTACTGCATCTCATCTAAAGGATTTAGCTGATGCAATTCAAACAGGAAAGGTATCCAGAAATTCATCAAAGAATGCCTTGCATGAAATTTTAAAAACAGGAAAAAGTGTATCACAGATAATTTCTGAATTAGATTTAGGCAATGTCTCAGATGAATCAGAATTACTCAAAATTATTGATCAGGTAATTTCAAATGAATCAGAAGCTGTAGAACAAGCAAAATCAAACCCTCAAACAATTAACTATCTAGTAGGCAAAGTGATGCAAGCTACAAAAGGAAAAGCAGACCCTACATCCACATTGAATTTATTAAAAAAACAGATTGGAATATGATTGATTTATCCCTAGAAGATATTGAATTTATCAAAATTCTTGCCACATCTGATTCTACTATTTTACAGGCAGGCATGAATGAGGCTACAAGAAAAAGACTAGATGATAGAGTAGGCATGATTTTACGTGAATATTATCATGAAAACACTCGAAATACAGGTACAGCATGCACTGACCAGTTGTTAAAATTTGGAATTACAGAAGATGATGGCAAGGCTGCAATTGCATGTGCAAGACGTCTTGGAATAGATATCTCATAAATTAAAAAATCTTTTTACCGTCTGGAGTGTTGAAAAAAATGAAACTTGTCAAATTTTGAATTTATTCCAAATGAGGAGCAATATCAAAATTCTAATATTTACAAATTTATGAAAAAACATGAAATATCATCATTAGATGAATTATGCATTAAATCAAAAAATAATTTAGAATGGTTTTGGGAATCTGTGGATGAAGATATTGGGATAGTTTGGGATGAACCATATACAAAAACACTAGATACATCAAATGGTATTGCATGGGCAAAATGGTTTGTCAACGGTAAAACTAACATCTATAAATCATCTGTAGAAAAATTTACAAAAAAAACTCCTGAAAAAATTGCATATGATTTTATTTCAGAAGATGGAATTCAAACAAAATTATCTTATTTTGAATTAAACTCAAAAGTTTCAAAATTTGCAAATGGTTTAAAATCCTTGGGAGTAAAAAAGGGAGACGTAATTGCAATTTATTTACCCATGATAGAGGAGGCAGTAATATCAATACTTGCAGCAGCTAAAATTGGTGCAGTACAAACCATTATTTTTTCAGGATATAGTTCAGAATCATTACAAATTAGATTACAAGATTGTAAGGCAAAAATACTGTTAACCTCAGATGGGTTTCATCGAAAGGGGAAATCAATATCTCAAAAAACAATTGTAGAAAATGCAATTGTTGATACAAATATTGAAAAAATTGTTGTTGTACCATACAAAGGAATTGACCAATATGAAAAATCAAACAAAATTGAATTTTATGATAATTTAATTTTAAATCAAAGTAATTCTTGTAGCACTGAAATCATGGATTCTGAAGATCCATTATTCATATTGTATACGTCTGGAACTACGGGAAAACCCAAAGGAGTCTTACACACCCATGGGGGTTTCTCTGTTTTTGCAGGTCATCAGGCATCATATTTGGTGAATATGGGTGAAAATGATAGATTATTTTGGCCTGCAGATATTGGTTGGATAACAGGACTAGTTTGGAACGTATATGGTCTACTATTAACAGGTTCAAATGCCATTATTTACGATGGTGCCCTTGATTTTCCAAATTCAGACAGAGTATGGGAAATATTGTCCAAATACAAAGCAACAATATTTGGAATATCTCCAACTGCTGTGAGATTATTTAAAAAAATTAATGCAAAACCTTTAGAAAAATATTCTTTAGATACATTACAAAATATTCCCACCACGGGAGAGCCATTAGATGAGGATTCATGGTGGTGGCTTTTTGAAAAGGTTGGAAACAAAAAAATCCCCATAATGAATTTGTCTGGAGGAACAGAAATTGGTGGTGCAATGTTATCTGTATTTCCCGGAATGAAACTAAAACCATCAACTGTAGGTATTCCAGTACCCGGAATGGACCTAGACATAGTTGATGAAGATGGTAATCCAATTCGAGGCAATAATGGATATCTAATAATAAAACAACCGTGGCCTGCAATGACTCGAGGATTGTTGAATGATGATGAGAGATATCTTGAAACCTATTGGTCAAAATTTGAAAATATATGGTTTCATGGAGATTATGTTCTTGCAGATGATGATAATTTGTGGTACATGAAAGGTAGAGCTGATGATGTGATCAATGTATCAGGTCACAGAATGAGTACATCTGAAATTGAACATACAGTAATTTCTCACAATAAAATTTCAGATGCAGCATCTATTTCTATTCCTGATGAATTAACTGGAGAAGCAATTGTGGTATTTTTTGTACCTGAAAATAAAAATGAAGTTAATCTGGAAGCAGATATTATTGAACATATTAACAAAAAAATTGGAAAGATTGCAAAACCAAAATTAATTTTCCAATTATCAGATTTACCAAAAACACGAACTGGCAAAATTATGCGTAGACTATTAAAAGCAAAATTAACAGGAAATCCTTTGGGCGATTTATCCTCTTTAGAAAATCCAGATATTTTAAAGGAAATTGACAAATTCAAAATTTAATTTCTAGTATTATTTTAAAAATAAAACCGATAGAAAACCAAAACCACATGGTTACCAACGGGTAACTAGCACCACACTAGTTTTACAACATACCGTGCAATGTTTTGGAATTATTTGATTTCTATCTGACAATAATACAATATTATAAGATAAAAGAATAGTTTTGAAAAAATGATCGTTTGTTTGATTGTAATTCAATTTTTTAACAAAATGAAATAAATTCAAATATTTTAGAATTATAATTTTAAATAATTTAGATGACATAATACTATGATGATTTCATCAACAAATAGCGAGAAAATTATTGTAGATTTTCAAAAGAAAATTGAATCATTGAATACTGTAAAACAGTTAACAGTAGAATCAAAAAAAGAACTAATTTTCAAAGGAAATGAGAGTTTAAAGAGACCTAGTTATCGTTTGTGATAATTTTCAAAAGTACATTTTATGGATGTATTATTATTGAAAAATTTGTGATATGAAAATGAATTTAGGTTTAGAAAATCTACCTCTTTGATATTTTCTATTTCACATTAAATGGCTAAATGAAACCAAGATAAAATGAATTATTGAAATTCATAGTTGATCAGCAAGTCGAAGACATTGAAATGCCTGAAAATCTCAAATTAAACACATTTTTACAAGAATTTCATTCAGATTGTGCTCATCCGGAGTGTGGTTTTGGTTTTTATGGATTTGCGTTTGGTCAATCTCCATTCCAAGTACCAACAATAATGCAAGAGGCATTAATCAAAAATTCAAACAAAGGGGAATATGCAGCAGTTCCAGGAATACCAGAATTACGAAATGCTATTTCAAAATACAACAAACATTATTTTGGCATGGATGTGGCCCCTGAACGTATCTATGTAGGTCCTGGAACTAAGGAACTAATCTTCAATCTTTTGGAAATTTTACATGGAACAGTAATTTTACCAACTCCCGCATGGTTAGGATATCTACCACAAATTAGATTCTTGCAAAAAAATTATCATATGTTATCAACTAGAGCAAATAAGAAAATATCCCCTAATGATTTACGAAAATTAGCATTAAGATTACAAGACAGACAAAAAATCCTAATTTTGAATAATCCAAACAACCCTACAGGATTACTGTATGATCAATTGGAATTAGAAGAAATTGCTGATGTATGTAGGGAGCAAAACATTGCAGTAATCTCTGATGAAATTTATGCTCAAACCACCTTTAATTTTTCTAAATTTGTAAGTATGGGAAAAATTTATCCTGAAGGAACATTTGTCACAAATGGATTATCAAAATCACATGCTTCAGGGGGATATAGATTGGGATATGTTGTGTTTCCACAACATGCAGTTGATTTGAAAGCTCAATTTAAAAAAATTCTAGCTACTGAATACACTGCAGTATCTACCCCAATTCAGCATGCAGCAGTTGCAGGATTTGAAATAAGCAAGGAGATGGATGAGTATTTTGAGATTACTAGAAACATACATCACATAATGGGTGAATATACTCACGATAAATTATTAGAAATTGATGGAGTTAAAGCAACAAAACCTGATGCGACATTCTATCTTTTAGCTGATTTTAATGCATTTGCCACAGATTTACAAAAAGCAAAAATTTCCACATCTCAAAAATTATCTGAATCCCTAATGGTTCATCCATATCATACTGCAATAGTAGGGGGAGACAGCTTAGTTTTAGAAAGAACTGACTATAGTGCAAGAATTGCGTATGTTGATTATGATGGAGGTAAAGTGTATGAGAATTACAAAAATCAAAAACCAAAGACTCATTCAGAACGAACTGAATTTGTAGTAAATAATGCCCCAAAAACAGTAGGGGGAATCAAGATGATTGCAAGATTTTTTGAAGATATTAAAAATCAATAATTAATGAAATTATTTGGATCTTTTTTTGATTTGTTGAGCAACCATTGGCAAAAATGCACCCACATCAGATACAATTCCAAGTGCTTGCCATGTGCCTCTATCCATCAATTTAGTTACTGTTGGCTGGCTAATATCGACAACAATTACCTTCACACTAGCTGGTAGCATATTTCCAGTAGCAATAGAGTGAAGCATAGTAGAAATCATAATTACCATATCTACACCTTTGAGAACTTTCTTGTATTGTCTTTGAGCCTCTGCAACATCAGTAATTACATCAGGTAATGGTCCATCATCACGAATTGAACCTGCTAAAACAAAAGGAATATTATTTTTCACACATTCATACATTATTCCTTTAGTCAATTTTTTAGTCTTAACCATGTTGGCAATTGACCCTGCCTTGAAAACAGCATTTATGGTATCCATGTGATTTCTATGACCATGGTATGCTAATGTGGCATCTTTGACATTCATTCCTAGTGATGTTCCAAGGGTTGCATATTCAATATCATGAACAGCAAGTGCATTTCCTGCCAAAACCCCATCAATGTAACCTGATCTAATCAATTCAGATACTGAATCATCAGCGCCAGTGTGTACAATTGCAGGACCACCAACGATTACAATTTTTCCACCTTTCTTTTTTGTATTGTAAATGTCATCAGCTACTTGTTTTGCAATATGTTGAGTTGGTCTTTCACTGGAACTTGAACTTCCCATGAATTCAAATACATTTACTCCTTCTCTTGGACGTTCTGGTGGGGTAATTTTAACTCCATCTTCACCAACAATAATTTGATCAGCTTTTTTCACATCTCTTACTGGAACACAAAATGCCTTGTTTCCTTTTACGACAATACATTTGTCCATCATCATATTTTCAACTGTAACCCATTTTCCTTTGAGAAAAACTTGAGTGTGATTATTTGTGGTACTGTAAAAGTTGTCTGGCATGACATAATTTTTTGGTGATTTTTTTAACTTGATTTCTTTTTGAATTTTTGACACTGCTCCTTCACGGTATATTGTTTTTAGAATTTCATCCAAATGAGACTGGTCTTTTCCGGTAACTGTTAATCTTGCATAGGAATGATCCTTTTTCTTTGTTCCAATATCAATTTCTTCAACATTAAACTCTCCTTTCAAATCCATGATTTTATCAAAAATCTTAGTTAGGATTGAGGAGTCTATTAGATGTCCACTAACTTCAATTTCCTGGGAGAATTTACTCATTTTCTTACTATTTCATAATCATAACTAAAGGTTTTACTCATATTTTATTAACAAAACCCACGACTGTGTAACTTAGTAAATTTAGGCATACATTTCCATAAATTATTCTGAATTTAAAAAAGGATTATTCTTACTCTGTTTCGAATTCTAGGACGGAGAGACTTTTTTTAGATCTTGATTCAACATACATCATACAGCGAGTTTACACACCCGTACATGCTGTTATTAGACTTGAGAGGAATGAGGATTCTTCTCATTTCTTTTTCTACCAAAATTAATTAAAAATACTCATCCTTAGAAATATTGAAAAAAAGATAACCTAGTGGAGAATTATCTGAGGATGGAATTAATAAAATTAAAAAAGATTTAGAGTGAAATTTTAATTACTAAAGAAAAAATAATATTTGAAAATGCAAATCTCTCATAGTGAACAGGTAAATTCTACATTTGAAACATTATGGGTTTTATTACTAGACAAAGTCCATCATCCAGATAAAACAATTAAAGAAATTACTCATGTAGATATTTTAGAAAAATATGATGATGGTGTTTTACGACAAATCCAAGCACTTGGTATGATGATTAAAGAAAAAATTACCATTGATGAACAAAATAAAATAGTGAGATTTGATCTGATTGAAAATTCTATGTTTACGGGTTATTTTCTCAACAAGGTAGAGGGTTATGATGGAAAATTGACACTAATTTATGAACAGAATTGGATTCCAATAACGTCACAAGCCAGAGAATTAGAGACTAAACTCCCTCAAATTCTAATTCATGGAGTACAAGCAATGAAAGAACTTGCAGAAAAACAGTAGATTGGCAAAAAACGTTAGCTGGAATGTCTTTTTTTAGTGTAATATCCATCAGATAATCATGGCAAGACGTAGTGCAGATATGGAAAAGGAACATGAAACGAATGAATCTTTGAAAGGTCATAAAATAGTCCAAACTTGCCATCATGTTCAAGAGTTGGGAATAAAGCCAACCAGGCACAATCAAGATGATAATTTAGTATGCGCTGAGTGTATTCTTGATTTCTTTATGGCAATGGGTAGAGGAAAAGATGACGGAAAATCACAAGAAGAGATAATTTTAGAATATGCACAAGGAGATCAAACATATTCTATTTGCTTAGATTGTTCAAACAAATCTCAAGATTTAGAAAAATTGAAGTAAATAGGCACAATCTGCTTATACTGGCAACTATTGTTGTTATATTGATATGGCAACTAAAGTTTCTAAATCATTAACAAAAGGTGAATCAACTGAATCAGTTATTGACAAAATAATTCTATTCATGTTAAAAGATAAATCAAATGCAGTAGGTCAAGCAGAAATTCATAGAAGTATTGATACCAATTATACCACATTTGGAGTTGCTAAAATTTTAAAACAATTAGAAGAAGAGGGCATAATTAAAAATTCAGTTGCTAAACCAAAAGATCCTAGATATCTGGTTGACGATATAGAAAAATTTACTGCGCAGTTTGAAGGATATGCATACAAAGATTTCACTTCCTATATGATTAATCAATTACACGTTGAGAAATCAGAATTAGCCAAAATAAAACAATATTTTACTAAATCTGAAAATGATATTTCTGAATTAATATTCAAGTTTGGTTTAATCTCTTTAGAAACAATACTTGCAAGTTACAGAAGAAGAAACAAAGCAGAAAATCAAGAAACATGGTTAAGAAATGCTTTGGCTTTTGAGAATAATCTTAATTCTGCTAAATTTTCAGAACAAGTCAAAAGAAAACTATTACAAAACATGAATGATACTAACAAAGAAACAAACTCTCTTGAAGTCATACCAAGAATGAATAGAGCTAAAAAATCAGATTATCAAAAACAGGCTAGTGAAATGGAGCTTGCATTAACAAAGATGTTTCCTAAAATGATGAGGGAGTTTAGAAGTATTGAAGATAATTTATGGAAAAAAGAAACTTATGAAATAATGAAAGATGTTTGTAAGAAGAATCCAGATTATCTTTTAGAATAAAAATTCAATAAGTTTTGGGTTTTCACTGCCAAAAATTCTTACCCCCACCACCAGAATCTCTTAGTTACTTTGATTAGTGATTTGATATTTGTAATATTTTCAGAATTCAATTCAATTTCTTTGTGTTCTGCTAAAACGTGTTCTTTCATCAATGACATTAATTCTTCATCATCATTTCTTGTTGATTCTGCAGACCAACTACAATCTGTGCCTGTAAAATTACAACTAATTGTTTTTGTCATAATTATGTGATTTTTTATGGTTATTTAGGAAATTCCCAACCTACTGGAATATTCATGCCTAAATTGAAGGGGTTAGGTGATTTTCAACAAATTGATGTTTAAACAAATGTAATTCTATTGATTGTTGATGGAGTTTTCCTTCATTTTTGAGATTTTGTAAATTTTTAATTATATTTGAATACATGTTAAGGCATTTTTGATGATCCTCATCAGACTGTTCAATTCTATTTTTTGGAATTTGATTGATTGATTTGTAGTGTGTGATAAGAAAGGACAATTGTTGAATTCGGTCTAAAATCATACTGATACTATCCAAAGTAATTCTGCCTTTCTTACTCAGACTAATTGTGTCCTCTGAATCATTTTCAAATAAATTTGATTTATTTGATAAACTTTTATAAAATAATTTTAATACACTATCAATTCCTTTCAAATAATTATTTATTTGAATATGAATTGTATCGTAATTTGTTGGTTCGATGGAATATCTGTATGGGGATTTTTTTCTATCTACCAAAATAAATCCTAATGGTCCTAAATCTGTTTTAGTGTTTTTTTCAATAATTTCAGTTAAATCATTTTTTGTACATTTGAATATTTCTCTCATGTCTTCAAATGTTGAAAATGGTATTTTGCTCAAATGTAAAAATATTCTTTTTTCAAGTTCGGGTTTAGTCATATGTGAATTATTAGATAAACACTGGCTTTAAGGGATACAGAAATTCTATCAATAATTTAAACTGGAAGTATAACCTTACCTTCAAATTTTTGTATGTTATCTTTTTCAAAAGCTTTTTCTAGATTTTCTTTTTGGAGTTTGGTTACACCTTGAACTATGGTTTTAGATGAACCAGTACTGTCAACTAAAGCTAGAATGTATCCACTATTATCAGTTAAAATGAATCCTGCAGACTCATCAACGAATGCATAGAGATTTTCCTCACCAACTGGTTTCCAAACATTGGATTTGGTATCAGTTAGTGCTAATGCAGGCATTGCTTTTCCATCTGTCAAGGTATTGAGATATTCTCTAGCTTCTGCAACTCTTTTTTGACCTAATTTTAGTGCCTGAAAATATTGCATATTGAATAAATTATTTGATTGTTATAAAAACATCACAAAAGATAGTTATAGAAACTACCTCCCTAGTAGGTATATTGCCTCTAACAAACCCCGTAATCATCAAATTAAATGAAATTACAACATTTGTTCAAGATAAATCAAAATTAACTGAATCCGAAGTTGATGAGATTAAAAAAATATTCAAAAGTATTGTTGAAAGTGGAGAAAGATATGATGTGGATGAAATTGAATTTTGGTTTGAAAATGAGGGAAGTTGGAAAGTAAAAGAGCCTCGTGTTAGAATTACAAATCTTTCAAGTTATGTTCAAGACAAATATCAACAAACAGCCCACTTGAGAATTATCTCTGATGATGATTGTGGTTGCGGAAATTAAGTTTCCAATTGTTCTAATAGTCTACCAACAATTTTAGAATTTTCTTTTCGTTCATCTAATATTGCACGAATTCTGTTCTCATTTACTTTAGAATCAGTCATTATTTCAAAATACTCTTCATCAAGATCGTTGTTTGTTTGAAGTCTTTTGATTACCTCAAATAAGATTCCAATGACTTGTTTTTGGGCATCAATTAATTCATCTTTTTCAGTTTCAGACATGTTCTATTGATCTTCCACAATCTTTGTAAATAATTCTTTTAGTTTTGGATGAGTGATATCAGATTTTGCTGTTTGTAAAAAAGTAGCAGTATTTTCTTTTGATGAACCTGATTTTTCATACATTTTTGCTTGTAATGCCATCTCTAATCGGTCTATTTGATGTACAATTTTTGCTTCCACGGATATCTGGTTTTGGTATTCTTTCCAAATCGAAGTATATGGTGATTTTATAGAATTTGGTAATGTTTCAATTATATCATAAAATGCATGATTCTCAATTTTCTCCTTTTCAGATTTAGTTATTTGTTCTGGTGTAAAATCCCCAATTTTAGATTCAGCTAAATCATGTAATAAGATCATTTTTAATATTTTTTCAGTGTCATAATTTTCAAAATCTGAAATGACCATGCCCATAATGGCCATAGAATAACTATGATCAGCCACAGATTCAGGGTGTTCAATAGATAATTTATCTATCCAGCCTTGCCTTGAAATATTTTTTAAATTTAATGCATTTTTAAAAAAATCTAAAAATTCCATCAATAATACATTTTATTTTCTCCTAATGAGTTTTCATATCTTATTTTTCGAATTGTATAATAGGTAAGGAAAAATAACAAAAATATGAAAATTTATACTAAAACTGGAGATGATGGAAATACGGGATTACAAGGAGATTATAGGATTTCAAAATCACATTCAAGGATTATGGCGTATGGAACAGTAGATGAAGCAAATGCTTCAATTGGTATTGTTTTAACAAATACCTTAGATGATGACATTAGACAAGTTTTAACTCAAATTCAAAATGAATTATTTTTACTTGGTTCTGATTTATCAAACCAAAATCTTAATGATTTAAAAAATAGGATTTCATTAGAGAGTGTTGAGAAATTAGAAGAAATTATTGATAAATTTGAATTAGAATTGTCTCCAATTACAAATTTTATTTTACCGGGAGGAAATGTGGCTGCAGCTCAAATTCATCAAGTTAGAACCATTGTACGTAGAGCAGAAACATTAGTAGTGAAATTAAGTGATAAGGATGAGATCAATTCGAATTGCATCAAATACCTCAATAGATTATCCGATTTGATGTTTGTAATGGGTCGTTTGATCAATAAACGCAATGGTGTGGAAGATATTATTTGGAAACCCTGAAAAGACAAACTTTAATGCCTCATCTAAAGTATTTTTTTTAGTGCCAAGGTAGCTCAGCCTGGAAGAGCACTCGGCTGAAGACCGGGCTGTCGCTTGTTCAAATCATGCCCTTGGCACTCTTTAGATTTATGATAGAATAACCTCCTCTTTTAGGCTCAATATGGACTAGTTTCTAATCTTATGATTTGTAATATTTTAGGCTGTAGTACTGAATCCTATTTCAAAATTTTATATTCCCATTATAACAATTCTAAAAAACCATTTGCTAGAGAAATCATGAGAGTATGTGAGAACCATGCTAAAATGATTGCAGAAGAGGATAGCACAATACAAACTCAGGTATTGCATTGAGAAAAATTGAAATAAAATTACTTGATAAGGATTATTTTGATTTTCTTAGTATTTGCATTAATCAAGAATTATCCATTGAAGATAATTTGAAAAATATCATAAAATATCATCTTATAATTTATAGAAATAAAAATAAAATAAAGAATGGAAAACTACTAGAGTAGAAACATAGGCTATGCATCTACTAAATTAAAGAAGTTTTTTCCAGACGTAGATTTTTCTAAAACACATTTCACATGAAGTGTTTCATTGCCTGAATTAATATCATCTCGAAGTTTTTGATTAGAAAATTTTTTTACAATGGCAACACGGGTGGTATGAAATTTATTCATTTGATTTCCATCAATTGAAAATGATTCTTTCATTGTTAACTTTACACCTTTAGTAATTTCCTCACCTTGAGTGTAATGAGAATCCTCAATTTCTGTTATTGTAAATGATTGACCATCAATTTTTGCCAATGATGCTGAATCCCTAACTATTTGATAATCTGCTAATTTTGCTATTTTCTTTCACCTCCCATCATAAAGTAAAATATACCAATTCCTGATAAATTCATTGAAGAGTAAATGATTGACAACAATGTAGGTGTTTTTCAATTATTTTCAAAATAAACAATATATTTTAAATTCACATAAAATAAATTCCAGATAAAATTTTAAAAAATATGATTGAAGATGAGTCTGAACAATGGATAAGTGAATTTCATCCAACAGTTGAAAAAGATGTTTTAGAAGTATTGAGATCTAGGGTCCAATACGCCATATTGGATCAATTAAACTACATGGTTTCAAACCATATTGCAACTCCAGATGAAGTAAAAAAGATCGTTTTGAATGAAATTACAGAGATCACAAATGAGTCAATTGAACTAGATACAGATGAGAATTAAATAAAAAATAGACAAAATATCACAAAATGTTTAAAAGCGACTCTATCGCAAGATTTTCGATATTAATGGTTGAAAAAAAAGTTACCAAAAAAACGACTAAAAAAGCCACAAAAACCAAGAAAACTACCAAAGCCAAATCTAAAAGTAAAAAAATTAAAAATGAGCCTAGTGGGGACAGTGGAATTGTGATCGTTGATGATGACATAGTAATTGATCAAGAAAAAGTGAATGAAGAGCGTAGAGCTTATCTTGAAGAAGCAAGATCTCAAGAAGCAACAGACTAGAAACATAGAGAATGAGCATACAACATAGACGGGTTCATACTTACCAATCTCAGTGATTCCATCTATTACAATTATTGGAATTAGAAAACGATTCTAAAATTCATTGGAAAATAGAGTTATTGTTGATCAGCGATTAGTTTGTTTACTTTTTCCATCTTCTCCCCCCACCACCAAAATCTTCCTGATTCAACTCGTGCACCGTCTTTGTACACTTTGGAAGTGATTATTGATTTAATAATTTCAATATTTTCAGGATTCAATTCAATTTCTTTATGTTGTAACAAAATGTGTTCTTTTAGTTGTAACCATACTTTTTCCATACTTTCTTCATTAATTGACCACGTACAATTTTTCTCGGCTTCTTTGCAAGTAATTGGTCTTGTCATAATTTTACTTCTAATTATGATCAAATATCAAGTAACTCTTTCTTTTCTTTATGAATAAGATTTGAAATTCTTGACTTAATCTTGTTCCATTTAAGGAACATCACGACTAGAATAGGGGATTTCAATAGTACTAATAGGATCAGATAGTCCATAGATTCCACCATTATCTATTGGTATGACCTACAAAAAAGACTTGATATCCTTAACATTGTAATTCAAAGGAAAAAGTATTTTTAAAAATTAGAAATAATTTCAAAAAATTAGTGAAAAAACAGCTAAAAAATGGTAAACGCACGTGAGACTATCAATTTTCTTTAGATATATCTAAGAAATCTTTATCATATTGAATAGCATAACATTTCTGTGCATGCATTATGTTTGATAACGGTTAAACCTGGAAAAGTGGATTTAGTTGTTGAAATATTAAAGAAAAAAAGAAAAGTAGTCAAACAGGTAATGATAGTTACAGGAAGGGCAGATGTCAGCGTAATATTGGAAGGCAATATGGAGCAAATCAATCAAATGGTAATTGATTTTAAAAAAATTAAGGACATTGTAACTACAGAAACATTAATTGAAGTAGAGGTAGATTTAGGTTGGTAAAAGCAATAATTTTAGTAAAATCACCAAAGAAATTGATTGCAGTTAAATTAAGAAAGTTATCTAAAGTCTCAAATTCATTTCCAACAAGTGGACAATTTGATGCAGTTGCAATTATTGATGTTCAGGAATTAATAGAAATAAAAGAAGTTACAAACCAAATTCAAAAAATTAGTGGTGTCGAAAGAACTGAAACAATGGTTGAAGTTCAATAATAAATATTAAAAATTTAAAAATTATTTTTTAATAAATTTAAAATTATGATGGTAATTGATTTAAGCAACTTTCACCCATATTCTTTGTGAATATCAAAAAAGTTGGAAATGTCATATTGGCAGTCAATGATCTAGAAAAGTCAATACAATTCTACAACGAAATAATTGGTCTGCCAATCAAAGATAAAAGAAAAACATGGGTAGATTTAGGTACATCCGGAACTTTATTGAGTTTACATCCTGCATCATCAACAGCAGAACATGTAGGTAGTTCTATAGACAATGGAGTAAGTTTAGGATTTCTAGTAGGTGATTTGAAATCTGCACTTGAAGAACTAAAGGCAAAAGGTGTTACAATTCACCGCGACATTGTTGAAAAGGATGTAGGTAAAAATGCAGTGATTTTGGATCCAGACCAATACATGATTTCATTGTTTGAACCCATCTATGAGGACAAAGATCAGCAAACTAGTGGGTATCATGGATTTACACCAGCTTAGATTGTCTTTTTTATTGAAGAGATAATCTTATCCAAACTTTTTTCTTTTGAATTAATTGAAACATAAAATGCCACATCATTTTTAAGAAAAACAACAATGTTTACCTTGGAATGCTTTAAGAGTACGTGATCTAATTTGCCGATAGAAGTAGTGTTATCTTTTCTCAATGTAAGTAATGTAGAAATTATAAAAAATTCATGTTTAACTTCTTCTGATTTCAATATGGGTTTAAGAGTAGGTTTTATCACTCCAGTTAATGTTCTACCATAATTATTGATAACACCAGCATATCGAATATTTTTAGAGATTTGAAGAATTGACTGACATTGTTTTTTATATTTTAAAACAGTACTTTTCCATTTATCTGAAGAAGTTTTAACCATACAAAAAAACCATCGCAGAATCTAATAAGGCTTATTAATTTTTAACATTTTATAGAATTTTTATTTATGGGTTATGTTGATCTTTAGGTCTACTATCAAGTTTTTTCTTTAATTCTAAATTCTCTTTAATCAATTTATCATTCTCGGTTTGAAGTGTTTGTATAGAATTTCTACCACTGAATAATGGATGTCCTGGGGGGATGATTTGAGATTCATGAGAAAGCAAACCAGAGGCATAATCTTGATATAATTTTTGAAATCCTTGTAGTTTTTGATTTAAAGTTTCATCGTGTTGAGTTAATTGAGATTTCATTTGATTTTGGTGAACTGGAGATAATGGATGATTTAATCCTGGAGGTAATCGAGGGAATTGGAATGCCATATGTGGTATGTTTGGATTTAACCCATAAAGGTCCTGAAGATGTCTCATTACCATATTATCCATATTGATTGTCTAAATTTGGCATATTTTACGCTTACTTATAGTCATTTGATATACCAATAAGTCTAATTTCAGTTAGTTTTGCTCAATTTGAGTTGATCGCAGATCCTTATACATTTCCTATTTTGATCGGATATATTCATGGCTGAAAAAATAAAATCCTGCTTGCGATGTAAAAAGGACATCAAAGAAAAAGAATTACATAAAATTGTGATGTATGTAGTTCAAGAAAAATTTACAGAACATCATTATGAACATGTTGAATGTCCTGAAAAATTTACAATCTAAAATAACATAAAATAAAATTGATTATCCCTTGAATTCAAATACTTTGTAAACTTCTCCCGTTACTCTAGAACGATACTTCCATTCATTGTTTTTCCAAACAATTTCTTGAAAATGAGTTTGAGAACTTGGGTGAAGTCTTCTACATACATCTGAACCGATTAGAATTTGATTTGGTTTTGCCATATTTTGAATTTTTGCTGCAATATTCATAGCAGGTCCCATTAGATCAACATGAGAATTTGTTTCATCAGCACCATATCGAACAACAATATTTTGTCCAAAATCTACACCAATTTTTACCATTAAATCAGGATAATCATATTGATTAAGTATTGGATTAATTCCTTTTTGGATTACTGTGTTCATGGATTTGGCACAATTAACTGCATTGTCAGCAGTAAGTAAAGAATTACCCTCTGCAACAAAATATCCAATAACAGCATCACCAACAAATTTTAAAACATAACCATGATGTTGTCTAATAACTGCTGCCATTTCCTGTGCAAAAGAACTAATAATTATAGCAATTTTTTCAGAAGGCATTTCCAAAGCCATTGTGGTAGAACCAACTAAATCAACATACAAAACAACCATATCAAGTTTAGAAAATACATGTTTTCTAAGATATGTTTCAGATTCATCTACAACCCCAGAATATTCATATCCTTTTTTTAAAGCACCCCAAACTCTTTTCTGAGTTTCTAAAATCATGGATTCGGAATCAATGGTTTCCTCAACATTACGGCTAAGTAACATGTCCACCACAGGGTTTTCTTTATTTTTATTCAATTCTTCAGTCATTTTCATATTCATTCCAACGGAAAATCAATCTTACAAAGGATGCATTTACCTCTAGTTCCGTTGTATCTTTCATCATAATATTCTACTATTTCATTATTACAATTATAACAAGATATTTTTGATTTCTCCATGCCTAGAAGTAGTGATTAATCTATTTAGATATTGTTGAGTATTATCGAGTTGTACCAGAATTACTAAATTTTGAACAATAGTAGGATGAAGGTTTAAGGATGAGAATTATAGGGTTATTTTTGTGCGATTAGGTTCCAAATCAGCAGATGAATTCATTCAAATTTTAAATAAAAAAAATGAAATTATACAACAAGATATTTTAACCAAAATTATAGAATTAACAAAAACAGTTGATGTCAAAGTTATGATGGGAGATTCGACCATCACAGAACAAAAAACATTTGATCCTCAAAAAATAAACAATTATCTTGAAAAAATAAATGAAAAATTAATCGATTGGTCATTACAAGACGTGTCAATTACAAATAACGAGGATCTTAGAAGAATCTTTACAAAATTTGAAATTACCGAAGGAAATTATTTAATTTCAGGACATATATCATTACAATTTCATGTATTGTTATTCTATAAGCCCATTCAAAGAGTAATAGATTGTCAAAAAGAATTAGCAGAAATTGTCGACACTACAAAAAATAAAGAAACGGAGTTATCAGACAACAGTGATCAATTTGTGTTAAATAAATTAAAAGATATGGGATACAAAGATTTTGATCATCAAAAATTATTCGAAGTTTTTTACAATGATGAAGAATTTAGTAAAAAAGTATATGCTGAAATTGAAAAAGATTCAGGTGAAGAATTTAAACAGTTGACTGAAAAGAAAAACAAATTGTTTAAAGAATTAGATTCATTACTAATTGAAACATATCAAACAAGTTCTGTTTTAATTGATGATGCCAGATTAGTTTCAGGTGAAGAAGGTTGTCTATGTACATTAGATATAGAATTTATTAAAAATGGTAATCGAGAGGGTTTGTTTGATCCAAGAAAAATGTCAAATGTAGTAAAAGAGAATATTTTAAAAAAAATAGATGAATTAAACATAGTAATTAAAAATTAAATTTAGTACAAAAAATCAAAGAAATGCAATCAGTATAGAAATTACGCATAAAAATTCAAAGAAAACGATAAAACATATCGATGAACTCAAATACTACAAAAAATTAGCAACATCTCAATGAATCCAACATATGATGAAATACTAAAGGCAAATTCATTACGAGGGAATGTAATTAGGAAAACACCTTTAATTCATTCACCCACATTTAGTAACTTAACAAATTCAGAAATTTACCTAAAAGAAGAATTTAGACAAAAAACAGGGTCATTCAAAATTCGAGGAGCATATTATAAAATAAAATCATTGACAGATGAAGAAAAAAAGCATGGCGTAGTAGCAGCATCTGCAGGAAATCATGCACAAGGAGTTGCGTTAGCATCATCATTAGAAAATATTTCATGCACAATTGTGATGCCAAAAAATGCATCTCCAGCAAAAGTTGCAGCAACTAGAGGATATGGTGCAAATGTTATCTTGGAAGGAATAAACTATGATGAGTCATATTGTAAAGCAAAAGAAATTGCAAAACAGACAGGAGCAACAATAGTGCAAGCTTTTGATGACCCTCAAATCATAGCTGCACAAGGAGTAATAGGATTAGAAATATTAGAGGATTTACCAGATGTCGAAGAAATCTATTTGCCAATTGGTGGTGGAGGTTTAGCAGCTGGTACAGTAATTGCAATAAAAGAAAAAAATCCAAATATCAAAGTAATAGGTGTTCAATCAAAATCATTTCCATCAATGTATGAATCAGTTAAACAAAACACCAGAACATTAACGGGAGGCGGAGATAGAACAATTGCTGATGGTATTTCTGTAAAAATGCCAGGAGAAATTACATTTGATATAATAAAAAACCTTATCGATGAAATTGTATTAGTCGATGATGATGAAATCACCAAAGCAATGTTTCTGCTAATGGAGAGAATGAAATTTGTAGTTGAACCTGCAGGTGCTGTAGGATTAGCATATTTGATTTCAAAGAAACCATCACCTGGAAAAAAAGTGGTAGCAGTATTGGCAGGAGGAAATGTAGACATGTATCTTTTGGGTCAAATTGTAGATAAAGGACTGGCTGCTATGAGCAGGTTGCTAAAATTATCAGTTTTACTTCCAGATAGACCTGGTGCATTTAAAGAAATTGTGGATATAATCACATTAGCTAATGCAAACATCGTGGAAGTAGTACATGATAGGTTGAGTTCTGATGTAAATGCAGGTTCAGCATCAGTAACACTAAATCTAGAAACACAAGGAAAGGACCAAGCACAGTCATTGATAAAATCACTAAAAGAAAATAACGTTCAATTCAAATTACTAACATAGAATTATTTGAATTTTTTTTTGGTGAATTTTGTAAGGCCTTCTTTTTTTAATTGTTCAGATTCCTTCAATACAGAATTATGTTGATCAGATTTGTGTTTCTTTAATTCTTTTTTCAATTCGGGAAACTCATTAGCAAGAATTTTAATTGCATAGATTCCAGCATTTCCTGCTTTATTCACTCCAACAGAAACAACGGGAGAACCTGAAGGCATTTCTGTGATGGATAGTAGTGAATCTAATCCTCCAAAAGCAGAAAATTTTGCAGCATCAGTTTTTTTCGGATGTTTATCATTATAGACCAGTATCGGAACACCAATTACAGGAATTGTTGTATGAGATGCAATCATTCCAGGTAAATGGGCAGCTCCACCAGCTCCTGCAATAATTATTTTAAAACCCATTTTTTCTGCATGTTCTGCATATTCAGATAATCTAGATGGAGTTCTATGTGCGGAAATTATTTGATCCTCATGTTTAATTTTAAATTCGTCAAATATCTCAGCAGCTCCCTTCATTATTCTACTATCAGAACTAGATCCCATAATTATGCCAACTAAGGGCTTTTTTGAAAATGTCAATAATATAGAAAAAGATAGAGAATAATTAACAATTTCGATTTAACTAAATAATACGAAAATTATTCAAATTAATGCCACTTTTCTGTAAACAATGTAAAAGTAGAAGATTACCTAAATCAGTAATACCAGAAAACAAAACTTTGTGGTTGTGTGAAAAATGTAGAAATTTCGTAAATTCTGAAGACTTCATTGTACGAGAAGCAAAAGCAAATGAATGTGAAAATTCGCAAGAAGATTATAAAAAATGGGTCAAATCAATACCTCCAACAGATGGCACAAAAGATTCTTTTCGATACTAACAAAAATTACAAGTTTATTTCAATACCCAAAACTACCAATTGAACTAAAAATACCGCTGTTAGCAATATAGATCCTAGAAGAATTTTAAGAATTTTAGACACAGTACATTAGATATTTTTAGTGCATTTTAATGAATTCATCTAATGGGAAAAATTTTAGGAATTATTGGCGGAGGTCAACTAGGAATGATGTTAACTGAAGCAGCTAAAAAAATGCCTGAACATATTTCCAAAGTGATAGTTTTAGATCCAAATCAAAATTGTTCAGCATCATTAGTTGGAGCAGAGCAAATTACTGCAGATTTTAAAAATAAAGACGCAATTGTGGAATTATCAAAAAAAGCAGATGTCATCACATATGAAATTGAGTCAGGAGATAGTGAGGTTCTAAAATCTGTTGAAAATAATGCAGAAATTAATCCATCTCCAGAAACTCTAAAAATAATTCAAGATAAATTTTTACAAAAAACATTTTTACAAAATAACAACATACCAATTCCAGAATTCATCAAGGTAGAGAGTCTGGATGAAGTTAAAGAAGGTTTGAAAAAATTTGGATATCCAGCATTACTAAAAGCTAGAAGAGACGCATATGATGGAAAGGGTAATTTCAAAATTGATTCAGAAAACGAAGTTGAAAAAGCATATGATTATTTCAAAGGACAAAAACTAATGCTAGAAAAATTTGTACCATTCAAAATGGAAGTATCAGTAATTGCTTCAAGAAACACTAAAGGTGAAATTAAGACGTTTCCATTAGTTGAAAATATTCATGAAAAAAATATTTTACGTCAGACAATAGCACCTGCTAGAACAAATAACAAAGTATCTCAAAAAGCTTCAAAAATTGCTAGTGATACCATGGATGTTTTGAAGGGTGCAGGAGTTTTTGGAATAGAGATGTTTGTTACACAAAATGATGACATTGTAATTAATGAAATTGCTCCCAGAGTACACAATTCAGGCCACCATACACTACAATCTAGTAAAACATCTCAATTTGAACAGCATTTGCGAGCAATTTTGGGACTAGATTTAGGCAATACTCAATTAATTCACAATACCATAATGTACAATATTTTAGGAAATTTGAATTTTGAAGGGGAATACCAGAAATTGGATTTTTCAAAAAACAACATATTTTTGAAAATGTATGAAAAGAAAATTTCTAAACCTTTAAGAAAATTAGGTCATTTGAATATAGTTGGAATGGATAATCAAACAATTGATCAATTATTAGATGAACTATCTCAAATCAAAGAGTTAGTAGAAGTCAAATCTATCTGATTGGTTTTTATGTTGTAAATAGTGAATCCTAGTATGGCACTAAAAGCAGCAATGATACTGGCTGGAATATCTATCGTATTATTGGTACTATATGGTGCCGATGTTGCAGTTTCAATGGGAAGTCCAGACAAAGAAGGATTTTTGCCTCTAGATGACATGCAACGTGGTATGGGACTAGGCGGTCCAGCAATAATTTTACCAATTATAGCATTCTTCATTGCTCTTAGAGAAAAATCAAAACCATTAGGAGGTTTAATCATAGTTTCAGGAATTTTAATTATAGCTGGTGGATTAGCCATGATTGGAACACCAGCTCCAGAAGGAGTAGAAAGAAATCCTTTGATGTTATTTGCACCAGCAATAATTCAACTTGCACTGGGTGCAATTAAAATAGTAAAATCCTAAGAGGATAATATTCATGCCAATTTGTGTCAAATGTAGTAATGATGTAAAAAAAGTGTATGATTGTGATCACACAAAATTTGAAGATTATTGTGTAGAATGTTATACGGAATTACACTATTACATTACGGAGAATAATAAAGACGAAGATGTTAACTGCTAGAGAAATTGCCATCTATGCATTAGGTAAAACTGAAGGAGTCAATTCACTTGCAGAAACACTTGGAAAAGGCATGGATGATGAAAAATATATTGAATCCTGGAATAAGACATTAAAATTATTAGGAATTGAAATGAAGTTAGAAGACCTAGAAGCAATCTATAATGAATTTGCTAAGAAAATGGAAGATGTTGTTAATGATAAAGAAACTCATGAATTAAAGAAAAAATGAGAAAATTTTGATATAGACGATAAATATTGAATTATCATTGAAAGCAATAATTTTAGCAGGAGGAAGGGGTAAAAGATTAAGACCAATCACAGATTATGTTCCAAAACCACTAATTCCAATAAACAACATTCCAATCATAGAATGGCAAATAAGATATTTAAAAAAATTCGGTATTTCAGAAGCAATTATTTGTTCAGGATACAAAACAGAAATGATTGAAAATTATCTTAAAAATAAAAAACTAGGAATTAAAATATCATTTTCAATAGAAAACAAACCGCTTGGAACAGGGGGTGCAATTAAAAAAGCAGCTAAGAAAATAAATGATAAGTCATTTCTAGTAATTAATGGAGACATCATAACAAACATTGATTTAAAAAAATTATTCAAAAAAGATAACTCTATTGCAGCAATTCAATTAAGAACAAAATTTGGGATTTTACAAACAGATAATGATAAAATTATAAAATTTGATGAAAAAAAAGAAATATCAGACATATGGATGAATGCCGGAATTTACCACCTTAACAAAGATACTGTGAAAGAACTTCCTAATGTGGGAGATATTGAGAAAACATTATTTCCAAAATTTGCAAAAAAAGAAAAATTGTTTACAATAAAATTTAGAAATACACCATGGTATTCAATAGACTCATTCAAAGATATGGAAGAAAGTTCAGCAGTAGTTGAAAAAATAATCAAATAGTATAATCTATGCGCCAGTTCTGTGCAAGGTAACCATCATGTATGCCACTTCTTCTACAAAAGATTCATCATCACTAGTAGAAGCATATTTTGTTGCATTTTTCCAAAATCCTCCGTTGTTGATAGGTTTTTCAACAATATTCTGTTCTGACAATATTATTCATTATCAAATCATTGGATAATGAATAACCTCAATCAAAATTAACCTATTACTAAAACAGATACACTAGAATATCCATTATTCATAATCCAACTATGCGTATAGCATGTAGTTTAGGCTCATTATTGTCAGTAGAAGAGGTGCTTCAATGTACAGAAATAGCATCTAAAACAGGAATTGATTCAATTTGGATTCCTGAAACATGGGGAATGGAGAATTTTTCAATGTTAGGAGCAGTTGCAAATAATACTAAAACTCAAAAAATAGGCTCTTCCATTATTAACATCTATTCAAGAAGTCCATCCACAATAGCAATGGGATCTGCAACCATAGATACACTATCTAATGGTAGATTAATCCTAGGATTAGGTACAAGCAGTGTACCAATAGTTGAAGATTTTCATGGGCAGAAATTTGAAAATCCAGTTCAAAGAATGAGGGAATATGTAGAAATTATTAGATTATCTTTAATGAAAAAACAAATCAATTATTCTGGAAAAATATTTGATTTAAAAAATTTTACATTATTAATAGAACCAAAAAGAAAATCAATTCCAATTTACTTAGCAGCTATTAATGAAAAAATGGTCAATCTATGTTGGGAAATTGGGGATGGAGTAATTTTTTATTTACGTCCGATAGATGAAATGAAAGAAACAATTTCCAAAATGCAATCACAAAAAAATATTGATGTTGCCTGTCAAATTATTACATGTATTTCAAATGATTCTGAAGAAGCAATTCAACGTGCTAAAAAGACAGTGGCGTTTTACATATCTGTAGGTAAAATATATCGAGACTTTTTATCTAATAATGGATTTAAAAATGAGGCCAGTAATATTTTTGAGGAATTTAAAAAATCAGGATTTAAATCTAATCATGAACTTGTAACAGATTCTATGTTAAATTCACTTTGTATATCAGGATCTCCAGAAGAAGCAAAAATACAATTAGAAAAATTTAGAAATGCTGGAATTGATTTACCAATAATTCAATTCAATCCAATTGGAAACACAATAGAATCATTTTCATTATTGAAAAAAACACTTTTGGATGAACAATAATGGTAAAAGTAGGAATTGCAGCATATGGAATGACGCCATTTACAAAAGATGATGATAAAATTGAAACAATATTACACAAATCTACAAATGATTTGTTTCAAAAAAACCCCAAAATAGATAAAAAAGAAATTGATGCAGTCTTAATTTCTACAAATAATAATTCAAAATATCTATCTCCAATTTTATCAGAAATGTCAGGAATTCAACCAAAAATAGCACATTCTATTGAAAGTCTATGTAATTCAGGCACAAATTCTATTGTTTCAGCATTTTCATACATAGCATCAGGTCTAGCAGACATGGTTTTAGTTTCAGGGGCTGAGAGATATGACAGTCCAGGTCAAATATTAGAGTGGGATAATTCCCGAGGAGAATTTAAGCATCCAATATTTTGGGCATCAATTTTTTCAAAATCATACAAACAAAAATACGATATTTCAGATGAAGAATTGGCAGTAGTTTCTGTAAAAAATCATAAGCAAGCAAGCAAAAATCCAAATGCATTATCAAAAAAAACATACACAGTGGAGGATGTTATGAATTCTAAAAAACTGACAGATGATCTAAAACTATTAGATTGTTCAAGACCATGTACTGGAAGTGCATCAATTTTACTGGCATCTGAAGAAGTTATGAAAAAATATACAGACTCACCAATATGGATTACAGGCATAGGACAAAAAACAACTTCTGCAGGATTTACAAAAAACACTTCGCTATCATCTATGGAATCTACTAAAATTGCAGGGCAAACAGCATTAAACATGGCAAATCATAATATTTCAAAAATAGATGTTGCAGAAGTTCATGATGCATTTTCTGTTTGTGAACCAATGATATTAGAATCCCTGGGATTTACTGATCCTGGAAATGGAATGGATATGATAAAAAATTTGCATCAAACAAATAATTTTAAAATTAATCCACGTGGAGGTTTAATCGGATGTGGACATCCATTGGGTGCAACAGGAATTTCACAAACTATAGAAATTATTGAGCAATTACAAAATAATGCAAAAAGTCGTCAGACAGATAATCCAAAAACAGGTTTAATTCACAACATGTCTGCAGCTGCTACATCATCCACAGTTTTGGTTTTAGAGAAATGAATTTTGAAAAAGAATTAGAACAAGGACGATTTTATATTCCTGAATGCTCGGCATGTAAAAAATTAGTATGGCCACCATCAGAATTTTGTGATATCTGTAATGAGGAAACATCATTAAAAAAAGAGGATTTTGAGGGTAAAATTATCGAATTTTCAAGACAAAATGAGGAGTATTTTTGTGTGGTAGAGTTTTGTGATTCAATTAGAATAATGGCTAAGATGATGACAAAGCCAAAAAAGGACCAAATTGTAAAAATTTCAAATTGTGGAATAAGCGAAGGAAGTTATTATTTTCATATTATTTGAATTTAGTAAAAATGTACGGAGTTTCAACTGTTTGATCAAAAGTCCAAACCGTAGGCAATGAGACAGTATCAAGTACTTTCAAACTATGTTCATCAATTAAATTACTCCAACCACCATCAGACAGATTGCCAGACAATTGTCTTTTTGTGTTAGTTCCTGCAAAAACTAATCCTGTTTTGATTTTCAAATTTTTGATAGAATTAATTTTTTCTATAATACTTGCAGCTAAAATATCTCCTCCCATTTGAGGCAATCCTCCAATAAAAAATGCAGGATTTATTAAATTTAATTTAGAGTAATCAAATTCAAGTGCGTCACTACATTGTGGATTAAAATTTTGTTTTGTTTCTAAACAAATTGTCTTTTGCAAGTCAACTAGAACATCATCAATTTCTATACTATGTGAATTTAATTCTAAAATATTTCCACAAAATGCAATGCGTCCATCTCCAGAACCAATATCCACAAGTTGTGAATATCCTAATTTTTTAGATATAGATACCATAACATATGCAGACATTATCCATGTAGGATAAAAGGGCTGACAGCTAGAACCATGTTTGATGCTGTTTAACCAATATTCGTTAATGTCACCCTCATACACCATGCAAGATATTCCAGAAACATTTTCTTCAAATGAATTAAAATAAATTGGATTTTTTTCTGCAAAAATATGGAGTTGTTTTAGATGATTTTCATCGATAGGGAATTCTTTTGATGCCTGAGATGGGATGATTTCTTGGATGTGTGCATTTCCAGAGTATGTTTTTGCAAATTTTTGTTTAATTTTAACTAAATTAGTAACCAATTCATCAAACATTAAATTTCTAAAATAATTGGGTATGATAAACTCATTGAAGTTAAGATGGATTTTTAGATATAATTTGGGATATTTCTTGTTGGATTTTATCTAATTCGTTTATTGTATTTTTTTCCAATTCTTTAATTTGTTTAATTTCTTCATCTGTAGGCTCCATCATTAATTCAAAACTGATGTGCTTTAAAATATTGAGATACGAGTCACGTTTTTCAAATAATTTTTCTAGATCAAATTGTGACATGAAAAACTATCAATAAATCAAGTATATAGAAATTGAGTCAAATTAAATTACCAAAATATTGAGTTATACTGTAATTACCCACTTTACTATATCTAATTTCAAGTAAAAATACCATTGAAAAGGAAATTATCAACAATAACAATTATGAAACAAAAAGTTACAAAAGAAAAAATTACCAATCATCAAAAAGCAGCTAAAACAAGGAGACAGCGCGGGTACCAATGGGAAGATACAATTGTAAAAAGATTCAAAAAAACAGAAAATTGGAAAGCATTCAGATTAGGTTCCCCAAGTATTGCATTACCTGATGTACTAGCAGTAAACACAGAAAAAAGTACCATATTTACAATTGAAGCAAAATCGGGAACAAGTACATCATTACCTGTACCGGCAGATCAAATTGAGCGATGTTTAGAATGGATTAAAACATTTGATATTTACAAAAATAAGCAAGTTTTGTTAGCATTCAAATTTTTATCAAAAAAACGAATCGATGTAGGAGTTTATGAAAATAGGGAATTAAGAGAATTTTTTAAAATTTGGGATGAAAAACTAGAGATTAGTGACTGTGTTTGCACATATAATGGAAAAATATATTCTAAAATTAATGGAGTAAAAAAAGAATTAATGTTAAAAGAATGTAAAATGCCATTTAAAACAAAACAGAGACTAGTGCCTAACTAAAATATATTTTCAAATCATTATTAAGGATAGAAGAATTAGTTGTAGTATGTCTGAAGAGAACTCTAAAGATGAATCAATAGAATCCACCACAGAGTCATTGTTAGAAACAGTATCAGATGCAGAAGTTAATTCAAGAATAAGTTTTGAAGAATTTACAGATGAACGTGCATTGATTAGCCATGATGCATTCGGGAAAAAACAAATGAAAATTAAGGTTTTGGAGGTATCAGATGAGAATCCAGTATTAAAATGGAAATTTGGAGATCGGGTTAAAGTTACAAAAATACTAGTTACTGTAAAACATCTCACAACACAAGAAGTTGAAGAAGCAGAATTTAACATAGAAGAAATTGAACGTGAATTATCTGAAAAAAGACATTACACATCTACCAATAGATGGATCCCAACAGGAGATATCAAGAATGGTTATGTTATTGGAGACAAACATACAAGATTGATTAGTGATGCAGCTGCATTAGATTACATCGTATTTTGAGAAAAAACTAACTCCTTACTAACTATTCTCTGAAAAACATTATAAACATCACAATTTGAAAATCATTATGAGTTCAAAGGAATTTGATGTAAACGGAACAGATTACACAGTTGTAATTACCGAACAGGTTATTGGACATGTCAATAATTTAAAAAACTTATACAATGCAGCATATGAAGATCCTGAAAGTTTTGAAGACGTCAGTTCAGAAATATCCAGTACAATTACAGATATTGCAAGTACAGTTGAACCCGAAGTGGAAGATAGTGATCTTGACGGATTAATTCAAGAAATTATCAAAGCAGTAGATAATAAGGCTGCAGAGATAGAGAAAGAATTAGCAGCAAAAGACAAACCAGTTAAAAAATCAAAATCAAAATCAAAAAAATAATTCCAAATTGACCTTAAACTCACATAAAATTAGGGTAAGGGATAAATTCTAATCAAAATTATACTACTAAGGATATGTCAAAAAGTTGCGAATGTGGTATATGTGATCATCATTATGAAACTGAATGTATTGAAAAAGAATGCAAATGTTGTTTAAATTTCCATGAAAGATCAGGACCAAAAAGAAAATAGTTATTTCTTATAACAATTACATTTTTTGGAAATATGTTTTGTGCATCCAATTAATCTGTGATCCTTACAGCCACACAAAATACATTTTTTTTGTTCAGTCATAAATTATTCAATAATTCCTTTACATCATCCATCATGTGTTTATTTTTTAATGCTTCCAAGATCTTAATTCTCATATTTTTAATTCGAGATACATCATTAGAATACAATGGAGCCATAGTTTCAATTTCTTTTTCAAAAGAATAGTCTGTCAAATATTCAGAAAATTTTAATTTGATTATCTTGAAATCAGATGAAGGGATTTTATCAGGATCAATCTTGTTAGATACAACTTTGATAAATCCATTAATTTTCAACATTTGTTTTTCAGTTTTAGCAAGATCTCCTGGCTTATCTTCAATAGTCTCAAGAATATGATATGAATCAACAATATGAGTTAAAATATTTTTGAGATATTGAACGTAGGTAACCACAATTATATCAAAAAACAACATCCATCTAAAGTTTAGGAAATTAGCTTGACTCGTGTAAAAATTTCACGTTTGCTTTAAATTATTAGCAATTTTCAACAATTACACATGCAAGAAGATGCTTTTCTAAAATGTGTAGATCCAAATTGTGGTTTAGTATACCCAATTTACAGTACCAACGTACAATGTGAAAATGGACATGTCCTAGATGTAAAATATAAGAACATACCATCAACAAAATTAAAAGATACATTTTATGAAAGAAGGAATTCAAAAGGCAGTATATTTAACGAAAGTGGTATTTGGCGATTTCGTGAATTATTAAATTTTTGTCAAATAGATACTGAAAGTTTAGAAGAATGTTCAAAATTCTTGGTTTCATTAGACGGTGCAGAAGGAAGACAATCCAAGCCATATCATATGTCTAAAGCTGCAGAATTTTTAGGAATTGAAAAAGATGGTTTGTGGTTACAGCCAGAAGGATACAATCCAAGTGGGTCATTCAAAGATAACGGAATGGTAACAGCTGTAACTCATGCAAAATTAGTAGGTGCAAAAAAAATAGTTTGTGCATCTACTGGAAACACCTCAGCTTCTGCTGGCATGTTTGCAGCTAATGAAGGGATTGATTGTGATGTGTATATTCCCGCAGGTCAAATCGCACCAGGAAAGCTAAGTCAAGCATATCAATTTGGAGCACAAATTGTTCAAGTTGAAGGAAATTTTGATGATGCATTAAAACAATCTTTGGATGATGCGCAGAATCATGGTGGGTATACAGTTAATTCAGTCAATCCATTTAGAATTGAAGGACAAAAAACAATTCCATTTAGAGCATTAGAATATTTGAATTGGGATGTGCCGGATTGGATTGTCTATCCAGGGGGAGCATTAGGAAATACATCAAGTTGTGGAAAAGCATTGATGGAATTATACGAATGGGGATGGATTAAAAAAATTCCAAGAATAGCAGTGATTAATTCAGAAGGTGCAAGCACATTATCTGATTTGTATAATGGTAAATTTGAAAATGAAGAATTACGTTGGAATAAAGGTGATCCGAATACAGAGTTGATTGAAAGGTATTATGAGCATTTAGATAAAGAAAAAATTAGACCTAAAACTAAAGCAACTGCAATTCAAATTGGAAGACCTGCAAATATTTTGAAAGGTTTACGAGCATTAGAATTCTCTAATGGAGTAGTCACAACTGTTAGTGATTCAGAAATGTTAGATGGTATGTCAGTTGTAGGACTCAATGGATTTGATTGTGAAATGGCTTCTGGTGCATCTGTTGCAGGAATTAAAAAATTAATGAATGAAGAAATAATTAAAAAAGATGATACAGTTGTTGGCATCCTTACAGGTAGACAAAAGGATGCAATGATTCCAGTTGATTACCACGGTGATTCAAACAACACATTTGCAAACCCTCCAAAAAATTAGCCTTAATTTTAGGCTCAAGTAGTTCTAAAAAAATCAAATATATGAAGAGTTTAAATCCATGGGTTGTTAAATTATGATACCAAAAGATGGTGCAAAAAAACTAAATGAGTTATACCCGTTACAATAAACTTTCAAGGAGAATATCATGGTAGATTTATGGATTGAAATTTCAGCTTTAGCTGTTTTAATAGGATTATCAGGATTTTTCAGCGGATTAGAAGTTGCACTAGTAGGAGTAAGAAAATCAAAAGTAGTTCAATTATTTAATGAAGGAAAAAAAGGTGCTAAAGCATTACACAAATTAAAAATGAATCCAAGTTGGATGATGTCAAGTGTAAATCTTGGAAATAACTTAGTGAATGTCGGAGCATCTGCACTTGCAACTAGTGTAGCAATCAGAATGTTTGGTAATGATGGACTAGGAATTGCTGTTGGAATTATGACATTTTTAATTTTAGTGTTTGGAGAAATAACTCCAAAAACATATTGTAACGCAAATTCAACAAAAGTTGCATTAAGATATGCACCAGTATTACTTGCTTTTAGCTATGTATTTTATCCAGTAGTAAAATTCTTTGAAATTATTACTCGAGGAGTTGTTAAAATAACTGGTAGTAGTTACACACCACCACCAATTACGGAAGAAGAAATTAAGGGAGTAATTGATCAAGGATTAGCAGAAAAGGCATTAGAAAAAGAAGAAATGGAGTTAGTGCATGGTGCATTAAATTTTGATGATACAGTAATTCGTTCTGTCATGACACCAAGAACAAAAATGTTTACACTAAATTCAAAAATGCTACTATTTGAGGCGTTACCATTAATTAATCAAAGCGCACATTCAAGAATTCCAATTTTTGGAGATACCAGTGATGATATTGTAGGATTCATTCATGTAAGAGATGTTTTAAAAAAATTAGAAAAAAATAATGACGAAGTAGTAAGTTTAGAACAAATAGCAAGAAAACCAGTTTTTGCATCACAAGAAAAAATGGTCAGTTCATTGTTAAAAGAAATGAAAGGTAGAAAAACACACATAGCAATTGTAGTAGATGAACATGGAGGTGTTGAAGGACTAGTCACACTAGAAGATTTGCTAGAAGAAATTGTAGGTGAAATAGAAGATGAAACAGACATTATAAGAGAAAAAGGGTATGAAAGAATTGATCAAGATACAATAATTACAAATGGAGATATTGAGATTGATATTATCAATGATATCTTTAAAACAAAAATTCCAGATGGAGATGATTATGCATCACTTAATGGATTACTTCATGAAAGACTACAAGATATTCCTCAAGAAGGAGATAAAATTGAAATTGAAGAATTAAGAATAGTGGTAGATAAAGTTTCAAAAAATATTCCAAAAAAAATCAGAATTGAAAAAATTAAAAATTAATCTTTTTTAGCAAAATGTTTTTGCAATTTTTGTTTTTTCTCACTCATATTGAAGATAGATTCAGTGTGAGAAAATGCTTCTTTATAGGATTTATCAAACAACATTGCTTGCATTAACATATGGTTTTCAGGAATTACAATTCCTGTTTGATCATCAGAATACATTATTTGAGCAGTATCACCAATTGATGTAGTCATATTTGCATGAATGTGAATCATATTTGTATCAGTAAAATTAAATCCCATATTTTGGGCATAATCACGAACCTCTTTGGTACCTTTTGCAGTCCACAAGGTTGCAACACCAAATTCATCAGTAAACAAATCATGAATTTCAGATGGTTTTGGTGCAGTATTTTTAAATCTAATATCCATAATATGCAAATGCATTTGTCGAGTAGGGACTTTAATTGCACGAACGTAGAGAGGTGCATCCTTTCCAAAATACAGTTTAACATCATCACCATGATGTGGTGTTTCAGTCATCTCAATTGTATCTGAAACATTTTTTTCAGTTTGTTCAATATCTGCCCATCTTCTTACTAATGTAACATCAAATCGAATTAATTTATCTCCAAATTTCTCTCTTAATGGTTCTAAAATTCTACCCATGCCAGTTACATTACAACTTCCTTGCATTACGTGTTTTTTACCCAATGCATGATCATAATTTGCACGAGAATTAAACAGTAAATCAGAAACAGATTCATTGCCAACAGTAGATTCTCCACCTTGGTAGATGGCAGGAATATTCTTTGGTTCATATAATTTTTTTTTATTTTTATATCCATGTCCACCAGGTGCAGCGTCAATTACAAGATCACATTCATCTAATGCAGATTCAATACTTCCAGAGACATTATAATCTGAAAAATCATTTAATTTTCTTTCAGGAACATAAACATTAAGACCACGAGAGATTGCAACATTCACTTTTTCATCAGGAGAATATTTACCAATACCAATTACAGTGATTTCAGGATCATCTTTTAGAAAAGAAGTAATCCTACTGCCAATTGAGCCATAACCATTAATGAATACCTTCTTCATACATTACCTCAGATTATCTTACTTATTTACTAATTGAACAAAAGGCTAAATGTACTTTAAAAAATTTAAAATTATTGTTACATCCTCCTTCACTTGCGATAGGTGCTATACTCGCATCAATTACAATCATAGTAGTAATTTTTGGAATAAACGGTTCACTTTATGAGCAAGAATTACTAATTGAATCTGCACCCAAAGTAGAGCAAATGGGACCTGCAAAAATTACAATGGATACATTTGTCTTAAATGGATCTCCAATATTGGGTGATCCCAGTGCACCCATAACATTGGTAGAATTTGGGGATTATCAATGTCATTATTGTAATGTTTTTTTCCAATCCATTGAAAAAGAGATAATAAAAAATTATGTAGAAACAGGAAAAGTCAAGATAATTTTTAAAGACTATAACATTATTGGACCTGATTCAATTAATGCATCACATGGAGCACATTGTGCAAATGAACAAGAATTATTCTGGGAATATCACGATATTCTATATTCAAACTGGACAGGAGAAAATAATGGATGGGCATCTCCAAGTAATTTAACAATGTTTGCCGAGAGTATTGATGCAGATATGGATAAGTGGACGGAATGTATGAATGTAAAAAAATATTCCAAAATAATCATGGATAGTAATAATGATGCCAAATCATTAGAGTTAACAGGAACACCGGCATTTTTTGTAATTAATTCTAATGGAGGAGTTTCAAAACTATTTGGAGCACAGCCGTTTGAAGTATTTCAAAAAATATTTGATGCTGAATTAGAAAAATAGCGATCTATCAAGAATTTTATAATAAAATGAGTAAAAAAATCATTCCTAGTTAACTAGAATTTACAACAAATGCTTAATTACTCCCATAGAAAACGAAGCTTATGACAGCCGGTATCGATGATGTTGCAATATACATTCCAAGATTATATCTTGATGCAGCAGATTTTGCAGATGCAAGAGGATTAGATCCAGTAAAATTACAAAAAGGTCTAGGTGTTTCCCAGATGGCAATAGTTGATGCCAATCAAGATCCAGCATGTTTAGCAGCAAATGCATGTTTACGAATTATGGAAAAAAATAATTTGGCACCAGATGACATAGGTAGATTATACATTTCAACAGAATCAGCATTTGATGAATCAAAAGCTATGAATTCGTATGTTATTGGAATGCTAGAGCAAGTTTACGGCCAAGGTTCATTTGAGCACTGTGGGGGAGTAGAAACAAAATTTGCATGTGTAAGTGGCTCGTATGCACTATATGATAATACAAATTGGATTAGAGCAGGAGAAGCAGAAGGAAAAAGTGCACTAGTTGTAGTATCAGATATTGCAAAATATGACATGGGATCAAGTGGAGAAATGACTCAAGGTGCAGGTTCGGTAGTGATGTTACTTAATGATGAACCAAGATTATTAGAATTTGATCCAAAAGTTACATCTACATCAATTAAAGATGAATATGATTTTTACAGACCATTTGGAAAAGAAACACCAATTGTACATGGACAATATTCTAATTTACTATACATGATTCAAGTTAGAAAAGCATTAGAATCATACAAGAAGAAAGTAATTTCATCAAACTTAATTCAAATGAAAGAAGGCGAGACAATTTTAGATCATATGGATTACATCAACATGCACTTACCGTACAGTAACATGGGAAAGAAAGCATTAGCGTATTTAGTAAGACATGAATGGCGTCAACTTCCAAGATGGAAACAAATCTTAGAACAAATTGGAATGGAAGAACCTATTCCAAAAGATCCTCGAGGTACAATTGAATCCGTTTTAGGTGATGAGGAATTTATGGCAAAAGATCATGAATTTACAAAAATGTTTACAAAAACACAAGATTATCAAGACGTGTATGAATCAAAACTTTCAAGTTCACTTATTGCATCCACAATGATTGGTAATTTGTATACAGCATCACTATATCTTGGATTTAGAAGTAGTTTAGAATTTGAATATCAAAAAGGAGTTGATTTAGAAGGTAAAAGAATAGG
This sequence comes from uncultured Nitrosopumilaceae archaeon, assembly GCA_937897875.1. Classification (GTDB taxonomy): domain Archaea; phylum Thermoproteota; class Nitrososphaeria; order Nitrososphaerales; family Nitrosopumilaceae; genus Nitrosopumilus. The sequence continues at coordinate 7,627 of CALCPD010000060.1, read as the reverse complement.
ATTTGGTTCATACGGTAGTGGAAGTAGTGCAATGGTTTTCAGTGGAGTAGTACAACCAGAATACAAAGAGATTGTGAAAAGTATGAATCTAGAAGCAGAAATTGGACCAAGAAGAAGGTTAACCTGGAACGAGTATGAAGAACTACATGAAAATAAATTGACTCCAGAAGAATCTAAAATGCATACCAAAAAAGAATTTGTTTTAGTTGATGTAAAAACAGAAGTAGAATCAAGAGGAGAAAGACGATATGTCTTTACAGAATAATTTTAAAATTAAATAATTAAAAACTACTCTATTAGGAATCATTCATTTGTTTTCGAAGTTTTTTTTCATTTGCAATCCAAATATCTACCATTTTACCATGATATGAGATATCTTTAATTAATTTCTCATTAGATGATTTAAGGTTATTCAGTTGTTCTTCTAATTCATTTTTTGTAGATTGATGAAATTGGATTTTAAATAAAATTTCATCAAGTTTTTGTTCCTGATATTTTTTAACTTTATTCTTAAAAAAATCCATAACCATTTCAGTATAATCAGATCACATAAAAATAATTAGATTATAATGAAGAGAATTAAGATAAAAAAATATGGCTGAGGAATCAAATCCAATCAAGGATCACCTGTTTGAATATATTAAAAAATCAGATACAATTCCAAAATTAATTTCTGAAAAAAAATTTGATGTCATTATCAATGAAATAGTTGAAAATTGTTATGACAAAGTCATTTCAATGGGTGAAAAAGAGGAGGCCATAGGGATTTTAGCCACGGGAATATTACATTATTTACTTACCAATGCTCTTCTTAACAGTCAAAGAAAAATAGAATATCAAGGAATTGAACTAGATATTGTAATTCCAGATACAAAAACTTTAGAAAAAGATTCCAAGATGACGCTTTTAATCATAATACCAAAATCATCAGATAAAAAAATAATACATAAAAAAATTTCTCAATTAAAAAAAATACAACCCGTAAAAGAAAACATATGGATTGTATTATCAGAACAATTACAATTAGATTGTAAATCATTTACATTATCTAAAGAAAATAACACATTTTCAAAGATAATTTTTGAGATTGCACAATTTTCAAATGTTGGGACATCAAACAAATTTAAAATTTTAAGAATTTAATTAAAAAATTATTGTAAAAGAGATTTCATATCAATATTTTTTTTAAAAATCCTGTACAATGATTGATCACTCATATCCTTAATGAATGGAATTGAACCTAAAACTTTAATTCCAGTTAAATTTTCTAAATCTTTTTTTAATTGATTAATTGGATAACCTTTATCAAAATTATTAATGATTATTCCTTTAATTGGAATTTTATATTTTTGGCACATCATCACAGTCATCAAAGTATGATTAACAGTTCCAACCTTACTTCTAGTTACAATTACTGTGGGAATTTTCATATCTTTTATCAAATTTGTAATGTAGTAATTTTTCAGAATAGGAGTCAGAGTACCACCCATACCTTCAACAAGCATCATGTCATGTTTTTTGGATAATTTTTTAAAACTAGAAAGGATTAAAGGGATTTTAGGTTTGATTTTTAGTTTTTTCCATGCAGTATATGGCGATGCAGATATTGGAAAAAACTGAGGATTAACTAAAGTTTCAGAATCATTAATCTGTGCAGCATTAGATAAAATTTCAACATCTTCAGATTTGAATCCTTTTTTTTGGGCAACACCTGCTGCAAATGGTTTCATTACACCTACATCTATACTCATTTTTCTTAATGTAATTGCCAATCCTGCAGTGATGTAGGTTTTACCAACATCAGTGTCAGTACCAGTAATGAATAGAGATTTCAATATTTATCTAAAATAATAATTCATTGATTAACTAATCGGTTTAGAACAACTATTTATGAACAGTTAGAAAAATAGATGCTTTAGGATAACATAAGTCAAATTGATCAAAATTTTCTGCAATATTTGGACTAGTTTTTTCCAAGTATCCAAATATTTTAGATTTGTTAATCAATTCATATGTACTATAAGGAGCATGATAATTTCGTCGGATTAATTTTTTGTCCATTAACAATTTAAGAGAACGAGAAACAGAAGGGTTGGATTTATCAATAATTGAAACTAATTCAATTTGAGATAATGCGTCAGATTTCAACAATACCAAGGTAACTGCTTTAACTGTAGGGTTTAACATTAATTCAAAAAAGTCAAGATCTAATTTGCTTAATTCTGGAGAATATAATATTCTAAATTTACCCTTTTTTTGACAAATATTTTCATTAGTTAGATGAATAGATAGATATTTTTCAACAGTTTCTGTAGCACAATTTGATTCTGAAACCAATTTCATAAAGGTGATAGGTTTGAATAAAATATTACTCAAAATCTTGTCTTTACACGAATTGCTAGCAATATCTAGATCCGTGATCATATTACATTGGAATACATTATTGCTATAGATACTTCATGGTACATGTGTAGAATGGGTTATAGATATTGTCATTCTACATTTGTAGAATACCACAATTTTGTGAAAAAATACATGTTTCAATAGAAATATGAAATTGAAAAACAATCCAAAATATTCAAAAACTGTAGAATAAAAATTTCTAATTACTATGAAAAAAAATTATTATTTTAATATAAAAATATTAAAAGTATTTTTATGGATTTGGAATTTTTGAATGCTTTGAAGAAAGAAGATAAAGAAAGAAGACGTGCCCAAAACAAACGATATAGACAAAAATACAAAGAAATACTAAATTTAAAAAAACAACGGGCATATCATCAAGACAATTTAGAGAAAAAGCAATTGAATAACTAACATTTTAGCACATTATAGTAAGAGAACAACGAATTATTAAGTTCTGAAAATAAATAGTAATAATTGAAAAGTTCAGTATGGCATCCAAATACACAGATGAGAGAATGGTCCTCATTTGATACAATAACAAAAGGTAAAGGAATTTGGCTAATAGATGAAAAAGGTAACAAAATAATTGATGCAGTCGGATCTATGTGGTGTAATGTTTGGGGTCATTCTAATCCCCAATTAATTAAAGCAATTACAAAACAAAGTAAGCAAATACAACATTCATCGCTGTTTAACCTAACAAATGAACCAGTGGAAAAGTTAGCAAAAAATTTGATAAAAATATCTCCAGGGATGAATAAAGTGTTTTATTCAGATAATGGATCCTCAGCCATGGAAATTGCCATAAAAATGGCATTACAGTATTGGAAGAATATTGGAGAGACAAAAAAGACACAGATTGCAACAATAGAAAACGGATATCACGGAGATACATTTGGTGCAATGTCTGTAGGGTATGTTCCAGAATTTTTTGGAAAATTTAAAAAACAATTATTTTCAACTATTCAATTTCCAGTTCCTAATGAGTATCGATTGCCTAAAGGATTTACTTTATCTGATTATCAAAATCATTGTTTGGAAAAAATTGAAAAAAGATTTTCTAAAAATAATGACATTGCAGCTTTCATAATGGAAAGTGGTGCACAAATGGCCGGAGGAGTGATAATTTATCCCAAAGATTTTCAAAAGAAAATTAGTGAATTATGTAAAAAATACAATATACTATTTGTGTTAGATGAAATTGCTACAGGTTTTGGACGATTAGGATCAATGGTACAATATCAAGATCAGAAAAGCATACCAGACATAGTAGCCTATGGAAAAATGCTAACTGGTGGATATCTAACAATGGCAGCTACACTTGCAAATAAAAAAATCTATGATTCATTTTCAGGAGATTTTAATGACTGGAAACATCTTTTCCATGGACATACATATACTGGAAATCCAATAGCAGCAGCAGTAGCAAATGAAAATCTTCAGATGTATGAAAAACATAATTTAATTAAGAAAGTACAAAAAACATCCAAAATATTTGAAAAATATTATCAAGAAATTTTAGATATAGATATTGTTGGAGATGTTAGACATAAGGGAATGCTAATGGGGATAGAATTAGTGTCAAATAAAAATAGGAAAACTCCAATACGTACAAAAAAATCAATCAATAAGGTATTTTTTGAAGAAGGGAAAAAACAGGGCATATACCTTCGTACATTAGGCAACATCGTAATGTTGGTTCCACCACTATCAATACAAGAAAATGAACTGGAATTACTCCTAAAGAAAACCATTAAGACCATCCAGGTGGCAAAATCAAAGACTTTTTGACTGTTAACCCCTAAAATTATCTAGGTTAACAATTCCCATATTTTTATAAATGGAATGAAAAATGTTCCATCATGAATAACTTGGAATTCATAAAAGAATGTCAAGAAAAGGTATTTTCTGGAGAAAGAATTACTGCAGAAGATGCAAAAAAGCTATTCAACATACCTGATGAAAATCTTAAAGAATTAGCTAAATGTGCTAATGAGATTACTAGAGATTATAATGGAAACAAAGTAGATGTCGAACAATTAAACAATATTAAAAAAAATGCATGTAGTGAGGATTGTACATTTTGTGGACAATCAGCATTTTTTGATACAGGTATAGAGACATATCAATTACCTACACCAGAAGAAGTTGTAACTAAAGCTAAAAAAGCAAAAGAAGAGGGAGCAGAATCATATTGTCTGGTTGCTGCTTGGAGAGAGCCATCATCAAAAGATTTTACTAATGTCTGTAAAATCATCACAGAAATAAATGAAAAAGTAGGAATAAGTGTAGAGTGTAGTTTGGGTTTTCTTACAAAAGAACAAGCTACAAAACTAAAAGAACTCAAAGTAAAAAGATATAATCATAATTTAGAAACAGCAGAATCAAAATTTTCAGAAATATGCACAACTCACACATATCAAGATAGACTCGATACACTTGAAATTGCAAGAGAAGCAGGATTGGAATTATGTACTGGAGGAATTATCGGGTTAGGAGAAACTAGAGAACAAAGAATAGAAATGACATTAGAATTAGCAAGAATATATCCTGAAGAAGTAACAATAAACATACTAGTTCCAGTACCAGGAACACCATTAGAACTACAAGTTGATTTACCTAATTCAGAAATTACCAGAATATTCTCAGTAATACGATTTCTATTACCTGAATCAGTGATCAAAATTTCTGGAGGTAGAGAAACGAATTTGGATGATTCAGGAGAAGAATTACTTCAAAGTGGAGCAAATGGAATTATCACTCAAGGGTACCTAACAATGGATGGAAATGATGCCCAAAAAGACCGTAAAATGATTGAAAAAATTGGTCTTGAAGCATAAACTCAATTTTATTGATTCAGAATTAGTAGAAATTAAAAAAAATAATTTGCATAGAAAATTACGATATGGGAAAGCTCAAGGAGCACACATTAAAATTAAAAATAAGAAACTAATCAACTTATGCTCAAATGATTATCTGGGCATTCCAATTACAAAAATTCAGACCAATCAACTTCAATCAAGTTCCAGACTAGTATCTGGGAATGATGAATCATATGAAAAAATAGAAAAAATGCTTGCCAAACATAAATCACAACAAAATAGTCTCATTTATCCAACAGGATATATGGCAAATTTAGGAGCCATATCGGCAATAGCCAAAAAAGGAGATCTTATACTTAGTGATGAATTAAACCATGCCAGTATTATTGAATCATGTAAATTATCAGGTGCAAAAATTTCTATTTACAAACATAATGATATGAATGATTTAAATCAAAAAATAAAAAAACAAGGGAAAAATAAATTCATTATTACTGAAGGAGTATTTAGTATGGATGGGGATTTATCATCACTAAAAGAAATTACAGAAATTTCACAAAAAACTAATGCAATAACTGTTGTGGATGATGCACATGGAGATTTTGTCTTAGGTAAAGATGGTAAAGGAACCCCAAATTATTTTAACGTTGGAAAAAAAATTGATTTGTACATCAGTAGTTTAAGTAAAGGATTAGGATCCTTTGGAGGATATGTTGCAGCACAAAATAACATAATTGATTTATGCATAAATAAATCAAAATCTTTTATTTACACATCGGCATTACCATCATTTCTAGTAGAACACTCAATTATGAGAATCCAATCAAATAGAGAAATTCAAAAAAAGAAATTAGAAAATAACATAGAAAAATTATCAAATGGCTTAAAAGCAATTGGTTATGAAATTAACTCAAAAACTCAAATCATACCAATAATTGTGGGGGATGAAAAGAAAGCAATGGAATTTGGTAAATTTTTATTTAAAAATGGGGTATTTGCGCAACCAATTAGATATCCAACCGTACCAAAGAATCAAGCTAGATTAAGAATATCAGTTACAGCATGGCTAAAAAATTCAGATATTGAAAAATCCTTAAAAATATTTGAATTAGCTTATAAGAAATTCTTTTAATTATCGTTGAGCATCCATGCCGCCAAAGTCCAAATTTAATGGATTTGCCGGTGAACCAATAATTACTGCAATAGTAATAACAATTGCAAGAGTAACGCCTACAATTACAAATCGTGTATTCATATCTAAAGTATCAAAAGCCTAGATAAAAACGGATTGTATTAGAATTAGTCAAAAGTCGTAAGAAGGCTTTAAAATAAAAATAATGAATTCACCATATGGAAGATCCTACAATACTGATAGCATTTTCAGCAGGGTTAGCATCATTTATCGCACCATGTATTTTACCCATGATTCCAGCTTTTTTAGCATATATTTCAGGAACAACATTGACAGAAATTAATAATGATCAAAAAACAAATTTTAAAATTAATAAAATCAACATAATAGCAAATACGATATTTTTTGTTTTAGGATTTTCTGTTATTTTTTCAACTTTAGGAGTTTTAATCAATAGTATATTATCGGAAAATATCAATCAAATATCAAACAGCCTAAACGGAATTGCGGGAATTATTATTATCATAGCCGTGATGCGTTTGCGCGGAGTATGATTCGGAATGGATTATTAGAGGTGATTGATTAAATTTTGATAAATTGTTAGTGTTGTGTGGACAACATCGGAGATATTAGATGAATGTACGCATGATGCCGCCACAGGGTCCTATGGGTCAGCCAATGCCGCAGGGTGGAGCGCCTGCTCCAATGGGTCCTCCGATGGGTCCTCCACCACAGATGCCGATGGGAGGTCCTATGCCTCAGCAGTCTTCTGGTAAGGGTCAAGGATTGGGAGCTACGTTTGGAGGCAGTGCGGCTGGTCGTGGTCAGTTTAAGCAGTTTATGAGTTCTAAGAAGCAGCAGGCACCATCTATGCAGGTTCCTCAGATGCCTATGGCGTCTGCGATGCCTCAGTTACCTATGTTACCGCCTCCTATGCCGACGAATATGGGGGCTATGAAGCCTATGGGTGCTCCTAATATGGGTGGTGGTGCTCCTCAGTTGGGTCGTCAGGCTCCTGTTGGTGGTGGTATTGGGAGTGCGCCTATGGGTGTTGCGTCTAATACGAATGCTGTTCGTGGTTTTGCTGATGGTGGTTCTGTACCGCGTCAGACGGATATTGCGGGTCAGCCACATTATTTGGCGTATATTAACCCTGAAGAGGGTGATATTTTGAAGGGATTGGGCGGTGCTGAGGCACCGGGTCCGGGTGGTATTCCTTCGTATGTTACTTGGGATGATGTTGTGAGCTTCTTTAGCGGTGGCAGTA
>CALCPD010000059.1 GCA_937897875.1 uncultured Nitrosopumilaceae archaeon | reverse complement strand
TTATATCTCTCATACTTGCAAATGTTAGATACCCGTCTCTTGCTAGTGCCAAAACTGTTTCTAATCCAATACCTGATGAACTACCTGTTACAAGAGCAACTTTTTCCATAATTATCTTATTTTTTTCTTATATTTATCCCATTTTGATTTTTTTATACTAATGGTTTGTCTCCTTCAACAGGATCAATTAATTTTGTTTTCTCTCCATTGTTGATTCTTTCTAGAATTTCTAGTGCTGAATATTTATGTAAAAATTCATTATTATTTCCACATCTGTATGAAAATGTACATCGGGGACATCCTGCTTCATTTTTGCATGGACATTCTTTTACAATATGCATGCTTCTTTCAAGTGCTTTTTCAAATCTATCATAAAGTGCCTTACTTGCACCACTACCTCCAATTGCTCCATCATAAATGAAAATTAAGCCTGAAGTGCCTAATGATATGCCACCTAAATCTTGGGAAACTCCTCCCGTTATCATATTGCTGCCCTCGATCACAACATGTTCTGTAGCATGATATCCGCTGGCTTCTGTATACTCTTCATCTTCTGATTTCTCCATAATTTCTAATGGTTTTGGTGCATGAAATACAATTCCTTTTGTAATGAAATCATATTCTAGAGGTGTATCTAGCATTACTTTTTCACCTTGCGTAACTTCTTGTCCTAATTCTATATTCACATAACCGTAAACCTTTTTCTCAATATGTAATTTACAAAATGCAACTTCAATTCCACCTGCATTTCTTTTTTCAAACACTGTTTCAATTGTTGGCCATTCCTCTGTAAGTGATTTTGTATAGTATGGATAATCCTTTGGAATTCTTTCAATTTTTGCAAAATTCTTTTCAGGATAGTTCAATTCTTTTACTTTGTAACGTGAACCTGCTAGAAAATAAATTGCATCTTTGTGTAGTTCTTCTAACGCAATTGGTAATGTTCTGTCCCCAACTTTTTTTTCATTTAGAAAAATATCTATTGATTTACCGATACCACGTATACTATAATTATTTAATACTGAGTTAATTTTCTCAAAATTTGGAATTATCCTATTGTTAGATTCTATAATATTTTCTTCAATTATATGATGTTCAATTACATCTTGATGTTCTTTTAATTCATGTTTTGAAATTGGTTTATCACATGCCATTGCTAAGATTTGAAATTCTTCTACAAATGGATTGTTTGGATCAATGTATGTTTTTTCAATATCCTCAAAATAATCGTCAGGATGATTTTTGTAATATTGAGAAATAGGATCATTTCCCAATGTTAAAAATGCATATCCTCTTTGACCTTTTCTTGCAGCTCTACCTATTCTTTGAGTTAATCTGTTTACTGGTATTGTTGATGATATAACACAGTCGACATTTCCAACATCTATGCCTAATTCAAGCGTGGGTGTACATGAAATTGCTTGTAATTTGTCTTCTTTGAATTGTTTTTCAACTGACATCCTATAATTTGCCATTAATCCTGCTCGATGTACTTTGATGTTGATTTTTTGTTTTTTTGCTTGCATTGCTAAAAGTTCTGCATTCAAGTGTGAATTACTAAAAACCATTGTTTTGTGATTTTTATCTGTTAATTTTTTCGTCAATTCCACCATTAGTTTTCTTTGTGTTCTAAGTGATGGAAATAACATCACAAAATCTGTTTCTCCTTTTTTGCCTGATCCTTTGATCAGTTGCATTTTTTCTCCAAATAATTGTTCACAAAATGTTTTTGCATCATCAAGTGTTGCTGATGCTGCAACAAATTGTAATTTGTTTTTGCAAATACGTTTCAGTCTTTTTATTATATAATGAACATTTGTTCCAAAAATTCCTGAATAAACATGTGCTTCATCCACTACCAAAATCTTAGTTGAACTTAATATGGATGAAAATTTTGTTTGATGCCATAAGTGATAATGTAATACATCAAAATTTGTAATTAATATTTCAGGAGATTTTTCAATTATTTCTCTTCTTTCTTCTATTTTGGTGTCTCCATCAAATACTTTAACATTGATTTTAATTTTATCTGCAAATTTCTTAATTTTTGGATACTGATCTCTGGCTAATGCCTTTGTTGGATATACAAAAATTGCAAATACTTTTCCTTGATTTGATTCTTTTTTAATTCTCTGAATTACTGGAATCAAAAATGCTTCTGTTTTTCCTGATGCCGTTGGTGCTTCAATAACAACATTTTCTCCAAAAACTATTTCCTGTATTGCATCTTCTTGAAATTTATAGAATTGTTTAATTTTTAATTCATTAAGAAAATCTGAAATTTCTTTTTCTAATCCTAATTCTTCAACTTTACTTCCCATTTTAGGCTCAGAATTCTTCAAAATTTTATACTCTGAAATAAAATCTTTTTTTGAAAATAAAATTTTTTCAATAAACTTTTCAGGATTATTTTTACCGATCATTTCTTTAATTTCTTTTTCTGATCTGATAATGCCTTCATCAGTTAATCCTTCACTCAGTCCTTTTTCAGTTACTAATCCTTTATCATATCTTGTTAGAAATTCTAGAAATACTTCGTCTGGGTTTTTTGAAAATTCTAAAATATCTTCAATACCACACTTACTACAAGATACATGCATTTTTTTATTGAATGTTTTCTGAATTTCAATTTTTGATTTGCATTTAGGACATGAAAATTTCAAGATCTACTTAATAAGAAATCTCTGGTGATTTATTGTTTAATTTATTTCCTAACCAATGAGATTATTAACCTAGAAGCAATCTTCAATTTAAAAATGAAAAAAATAGAAATTAACAAAATTTACAATCAAAACTGTATTGAGGGAATGAAATTAATCCCTAAAAATAAAATTGATCTTGTAATTACTGATCCTCCATTTGCTATTAATTTTAAAGCAAAAAAAGCTAATTACAATCGAACTGCTTCTAGAGTTTTATCTGGATACAATGAAATTAAACCTGAAGATTACTATGATTTTACATATTCTTGGATGAGTGAAGTATTCCGAATTTTAAAGGACTCTGGTAGCATGTACGTCTTTTCAGGCTGGAATAATCTTAAGGATATTTTACGTGCTTTGGATGATGTTGGATTTGTAACTATTAATCATATTATTTGGAAATATCAATTTGGTGTTGTAACAAAAAAGAAATTTGTTACATCTCATTATCATTGTCTTTATGTTTGTAAAGACAATAAAAAAAGAAAATTTTTTCCTTTTTCTAGATTTCAAAAAGATGATAAATCTGAAGATGGTCGTAGCCTTCATTATCGTGATAAAGAAGATGTTTGGGATATCAAAAGGGAATATTGGTCTGGAGATGAAAAAACCCCTACGAAACTTCCTCTGGAAATAATTAAAAAATTATTAGAGTACTCTAGTGAGAAAAAAGATATTATCTTTGATCCTTTTTTAGGTTCAGGACAAACTGCTGTGGTAAGCAAATCTCTTAATCGTCGTTATATTGGATTTGAAATAGTTCCTGATTATTACAAATTTGCTAAAAAGAGATTAGACAAGGATCTATATAGAATTAAAAAATCAAAATAATTTTTATTTTGTTTCAGTAGTGTCTGTTGTTTTTTGACCCATCTTTGAAGAAATTTCTTTTTGTATCTCCTCATCTGTTTTATCTTCTGTTTTAATTCCTGCTGATTTTGCTATCATTTCTAATTTTTCTCTTTCTGTTTCAACTGGTCCTGATATTTTTGGAACTTCTTCAGTTACCTCTTTCATTTGCTGTTGAATTTCATTTTTTGCATTATTGTATTCACTAACCACTTTTCCCATTTTTTTTGCTGCACCTGGAAGCTTACCTGTTCCTAAAACTAAGACTACTGCAACAAATATGATGATCATCCATTCACTTCCACCTATATTCAATGAATTTTCTATCATGTTCAGTTATTCTTTGAATTAAAATTAAACGTAATGTTTCATTTTGTGCCTAATCTGCTTGTATTTTTTTCCATTTTTTATTCATTAATTTTTAGTGGCTCTAATTTTTTTCTTGAAATTATTGCTAATATTGTAATTCCAACACCTATAATTGAAAATATGATGTAAGGTGTTTCATCTCCAAATGCTTGAGTCATTGGTCCTCCTATAGTTGGTCCAATTGCCCATCCTAATCCAAAAATTGTTTCATATGCCCCAATAATTTTTCCAGAAACTCCTTTTCTTGTTTTACTCAAAATTATTTCTAAAGTTAATGGGAAAAATATGCTAAATCCAAATCCCATTAACACAATTGCAATTCCAAACATGATGATTGAATCTGCAATTACTGATATTCCTAATCCTATTGAAACTGCTAGTGTAGCTGCAATCAAAGTTTGACTTGTCCTTTTTGCAAATTTCCCTGCTAATGCAAGTGAGACCACTCGTGAAATTCCAAATGCAAAATAAAGATACAGAATATCCGTTGCATTCATTCCTTTATCATTAAGAAATGCTGGAAAAATTGTTAAAATTATTCCAAATGATGATGTACAAAAAATTAGTAATGTGATGACTTCGGGAAATTTTTTCATATCTTTGATTGCTGAAAAAGAAAATCTTTCATGATGTTTTTTGACGTGTTTTTTTGATGCTAATAGTGCTGTAATTATTCCTGCAGCTAAAATGAATGCTGCAATTTGGAATAATATTCTATATGTGACATCGACGTTTTCCAAAAATGCTGTTCCAAGTAGTGGACCAATCATAAAACCCATGACAAAAAACATTGTAAACCAAGAGATGTTTCTGACTCTATTTTTTTCTGTACTTTCATTTGAGATAATTGATTCACATGGTGGCCAGAAAAATGCATGAGCTACGCCTGTAATTATTCTAAATCCTAAGATTTCTGGAACTGATTGTGCAATCGACAGAAGATAAATCGATGCTGAATTAATTGCTGCACCTATTGCTAGAATGTATGCATTGTTTATTCTATCTAATAAAATTCCTACAAAAAGTGGAATGAACATGTATGGCACAAAATTTGCTAATCCGATAAAACCTAATTCTGAATATGTTGCACCTATTACATTTTTTGCAAAAATTGGAAGTATGGGACCATGAAGACCATACGAAATACCTATGATTAATCCTGTAATGTTAACTAAAATTAGAACTCTGTTCATTTGTATGCTGCAACCATTATTGCGCCACCCATTAGATCTTTTTCAAATTCTACTCGTGAAAATTTTTCTAATAGTAATTCTTCTAGTTTTTTATTTTGAGGCCATCTTTGGAATGTGCCATAAAGTGTTCCAAATTTTAATCCTAATCGTCCTCCTGCACTAAATGCAAGAATTGGTAAAATACATCTTAGGTAAAATGCAACTCCTGCTCTGATAAATCCTTTATCTGGTTTTCCTAAATCTACAATTACCATTCGTCCTTCTTTTTTTAATACTCTATGAATTTCAGAAATTGCAATTCTTAAATTAATTGCATCTCTTAATGAATATCCACATAACACTGCATCAAACTCTTCTTCTCTAAATGGAATATGTTCAAAAACACCATTTGCCATATCTGGAATTTTTTCAAAATGTGTTCCTGTATTTTTGAGCATTGGTACTAACGGATCATAAAGTGTAATTGAAATATCTCCATCTGTAAGTTTTAGTGCTGTTTTGGACATATTACCAAAACCAGAACCTGCATCTAAAATTTTATTTCCTTTGAGTACTCTTCCTGAAATTCCTCGATTTCTATGTTCAACATCTTTGCCTAATGAAATTATTGAATTTACTTTATCATAAATAGGAATAATTTCTCTAAGTACTTCAATAACTTCACTCCAGTAACTACTTCCTAAACCCATATCCTAATTTCTCCTAAAATTTAATTGAATATTTTTCAAATCTAAAACTTTTATTCATTTGTAAATTTAGATACGTTCTTAGAATAGTTTTCCAAATCTGATTCTGAAACTTTCTCAAAAACTTTTGACTCTGATGAAACTTTGGCCATTTTGACATTTTTAATTTCATCTTTTGCTTCAACTTTCAAATTAATTGATGCAATAGCTAATGCTGCTGCATCTTCTAAACTCATATCTGGATTATAATTTTTTTCTAAAAATGAATTCACATCATCTGCACCTGCACCTATTGCAACTGCTGTAAATTGTACGTATGTTCCACTAGGATCTATTACATAGATTGCTTCTCCTTTTTGATCAACTCCTGCAATGATCATTGAGACACCATTTGGTCGTACTCCTCCATATTGAGTAAATTGATGAGCTGTATCTGCTAAATATTTTGAAACTGTTGCGATTTCTACTGATTCATCATAAGTCATTCTATTTCCTTGTGAAAATGCTCTTGCACTATCAACTTGAACTCGTGCATCTGGAATGTATCCTGCTGCTGCAACTCCGATATGATAATCTACTTGAAAAATTTTCTGTGTGATGTTTTTAGTTTGTAATGTTCTTGCTTTTTCTTCAACTGCCATAATGACTCCTTGTTTGGTACTGATACCAATTGCTAATGTTCCTCTTTTTACAGTCTCAATTGCGTATTCTACTTGGTAAATTCTGCCATCTGGAGAATACATTGTAGGTGTCATATCGTAACCTCGTGATGCCATCATGATATCTCAACTTTATTCTCAGTCAATTTAAGGGTAATTATCTCTCAGAAATTGTAGATTTTTTAAAAATTCAAAAATCATAATCTTCATTTTTGAACCAAACTTATATAATCTGAATAGTAGTATTACCGTTATTATGGTAAAGTCCGATCCATTTGCTAATGCAACTAAACAAGTTAATGATGCTTGTGATATTCTTGGCATAAATGATAAAGGAATTCGTGAGTACCTTGCAATGCCAAATAAAATGTTGAGAGTTAAGATTCCTGTTAAAATGGATAATGGAAAAATTAGAATATTTACTGGTTTTAGAAGTCAACACAATAATGATAGAGGTCCATACAAAGGAGGTATTCGTTATTTCAATCCTGAAGGTGGAGTTGAATACATGGAACGTGAAGTTATGGCTTTATCTTCTTGGATGACTTGGAAATGTGCAATTGTTGATGTTCCGCTTGGTGGTGGAAAAGGCGCCATCTACGTTAATCCTAAAACTGAGAAACTTAGTGATGGTGAAATGGAAAGATTGACCAGAGGTTTTGCTTACAAAATTTCTGAAATTATTGGACCTGAAAAAGATATTCCTGCACCTGATGTATACACTACTGGTAGAGAGATGACCCAAATTATGGATACTTTTAGTAAACTAAACGGAAACAAATATTCTCCTGGTGTAATTACTGGTAAGCCAATTTCAATGGGTGGTTCTTTAGCAAGAAATGTTGCAACTGGTTTAGGAACAGCATACACAGTAAGAGAAGCTGCAAAAACATTGAAGATTAAATTAAAAGGTGCAAAAGTAGTTTTACAAGGATTTGGTAATGCCTCTACATTTGCTGGTGAATATTTAGAGAAAATGGGTGCAATAGTAGTTGGTGTTAGTGATTCAAAAGGTTCTATTTTAATTCCAAAAGGAGCTAAAGTAAGTAAAATTTTAGAACATAAAGCAAAAACTGGTTCTGTTATTGGTTTTGCCGGTAGTAAAAAAGTTTCAACTGAAGACTTACTAACTGCAAAATGTGATATTTTAATTCCTGGAGCTTTAGAAAATCAAATTACTGCAGCAATTGCAAAAAAACTAAATTGTAAAATTATTGGTGAAGCTGCAAATGGACCAACTCTACCTGAAGCGGATCCTGTAATTGAAAAGAAAAAAATCCTTGTTGTTCCAGATATTTTGGCAAATTCTGGTGGTGTGTGTATTTCATATTTAGAGTGGGTTCAAAATAATATGGGATATTATTGGAGCTTTGATGAAGTTGCATCTAAGATGGAGAAAAATATTACACAAGGTTTCAAAGATGCATATGCATTATCTAAAAAACACAAAGTCGATATGCGAAAAGCTACTATGGTTTTAGCAGTTGAACGTGTAATGGAAGCATTTAATCAAAAAGGCATCTGGCCTTAATAGTTCTATTTTTTAATTCAAACAATGTCTAATGTTCTATTAATACAGAATACTAGAATTGAAGGTTCAGGATATTTGGGAGAATTATTATCTGATGATGGATTTGATATCACTTCAATTCATGCAAAACATGAAACAATTCCTGAAAAGAAATTTTCACTTGTAGTAATACTGGGTGCACCTGAGAGTGCTAATGATAATTTACCATATTTAATACGTGAACAAAAATTAATTAAAAATTCTGTTGATAATGAAATACCTGTTTTGGGTATTTGTTTAGGTTCGCAATTAATTGCAAAAACTTTTGGTGCTGAAGTCTACAAAGGACCAATTAAGGAAATTGGATTCTACCATGATCTGAAATTTTCAAATAATTCTAAATTGTTTGATGGATTTTCAAACCCTTTTTCTGTATTTCATTGGCATGGTGATACTTTTGATTTACCTGAAGGTGCTGCTAGATTGGCACTATCTGAGAATTATCAAAATCAAGTATTTCAATACAAAAGTGCAATTGGTCTACAATTCCATCTTGAAGTAAATGAACAAATGGTAAACCTTTGGCTAGATAAAACTGAAGAAAAATTACGCCAAATATCATACATAGATCCACAAAAAATTCGCTCAGATATTGATGAGCATATCTCTACTGTGAAATCCAACATGGAAATTTTTTACAATAATTTTAAATCTGAATTTGCTCTTTGACCAAAGTTTAATATATTGAGTTTTGATTTCATCGATCGAACAATGACTGCTGTGAATAAACTTTTTGAAGAAACCATTCAAACCGATCATAAAGTCATCACTGAAGAATTATCTAAATCTATTCTCAAAACTTATGGAATTAAGGTTCCACCTTATGCATTAGCCACATCTGCATCTGAGGCTGTAAAACAAGCCAAAAAAATTGGTTTTCCTTTAGTGATGAAAGTTGTATCTCCACAAATCTTACACAAAACTGATGTTGGTGGGGTTAAGGTAGGCATTGATAATGTAGCTGATGTCAAAAAGACTTTTGATGACATGTTTGGACGTTTATCTAAAAAGAAAGGTGTTGATGTAAAAGGAATTCTTTTGGAGAAAATGGTTCCACAAGACGGTGTTGAATTAATTGTAGGTATTCAAAATGATCCTCAATTTGGTCCAATGATTATGGTTGGATTAGGTGGAATAATGACTGAAGTTTTCAAAGATGTTGCATTTAGAATGCTTCCAATTACTACTTCTGATGCAAAATCAATGTTAAATGAATTAAAGGGCTCAAAACTTCTCAAAGGATTTCGTGGAAGTAAACCAATTGATCTAAACATGATTGCAAAAGCACTTGTTCAAATTGGAAAAATGGGTGTTGATAATGCAGATTATGTTAACAGTATTGACTTTAACCCTGTAATTGTATATCCAAAATCTTACTTTGTAGTAGATGCAAAAATAATTTTAAACAATGAATTAAAAAAGAATTCAATTTCAAAAGCAAAACCAAATACAACATCAATGGAGTCATTCTTTACTCCAAAATCTGTTGCATTAATTGGTGCATCTGCAACACCTGGTAAAATTGGTAATTCTGTATTAGATGCACTTGGAAAACAAGATTACAAAGGTAAGGTATATCCAATTAATCCTAAACAGAAAGAAATTCTTGGAATCAAGTGTTATCCTTCTTTAGACGATATTACAGATAAAATTGATTTAGTTGTTGTTTGTGTTGATCTTTCTGCATGTGGAGAAATTATGAAGACTTGCGCAAAGAAAGGAATTCACAATGTTGTCATTGTTTCTGGTGGCGGTAAGGAACTTGGTGGGGATAGAGCTGCCATGGAAGCCGAAGTTAAAGAATTATCTTTAAAGCATAAAATTCGTGTAATTGGTCCTAATTGCATTGGCATGTTTAATGCTGCAAATAGACTTGATTGTGCATTCCAGGGACAAGAAAGAATGGTTCGTTCAAAATTAGGCAATGTTGCATTCTTTTCACAAAGTGGAACTATGGGAATTAGTATGTTGGAAAGTGCTGATTTATTTGGATTATCAAAAATGATCAGTTTTGGAAATCGTTCTGATGTAGATGAAGCAGATATGATTTGGTATGCTGCAAATGATCCTCAAACTAAAGTAATTGGATTGTATGTTGAAGGATTTGGAGATGGAAGAAAATTCATCAATACAGCTAAACGTGTAATGAAAGATCAAAAGAAACCTATTGTTATTTGGAAGAGTGGACGAACTAGTGCTGGTGCAAAACAAGCTGCATCTCATACTGGTTCTCTTGGTGGTTCAAATGCAATGATTATGGGTGCATTCAAACAAGCAGGAATTATTTCAGTTGACAGTTATCAAGAATTAGTTGGAGTCTTAAAGGCACTTGCATGGCAACCTGCAGCAAAAGGAAATCGTGTTGCCATGACTAGTAATGGTGCTGGTCCTATGATTGGTGGAATTGATCAATTAGAAAGATTAGGGCTTACAATTGGAAACCTATCTCCAAAAATTCGTAAAAACATAAAGGATCACTTCCCACCTGCTGTTCCAATTCATAATGGTAATCCTGCAGATGTCGGTGGTGGTGCAACTGCTGATGATTATAATTTTGTAATTGAACAATTTTTGGATGAAAATAATATTGATATTGCTATGCCTTGGTTTGTATTCCAAGATGATCCACTTCAAGAAACAATTGTTGATTATTTAGCTGCTCTTTCAAAGAAAAAGAAGAAACCAATTCTTGCTGGTGGTAATGGTGGACCATATACTGAAAAAATGATAAAATTGATTGAAGCAAATAACGTTCCAGTTTACCAGGATCTCCGAACTTGGGTTGCAGCTGCATCCGCATTGGCCCAATGGGGCAAAGTACGCGGTAAATAGAGAACATTTAAGTTTCGAATAATTTCCGCTCTAATTATGTCACTAGTTACCACATCTACTTCTGATGGCATTTGTACTGTCAAAATCAATAGACCTGACAAACTCAATGCTATGAATACTGATGTTGCAAAAGAACTAATCAAAACTTTTGAAACTATCAATCATAATGATGATGTCAAAGTTATCATTTTGACTGGTGAAGGCGAAAAAGCATTTTCTGCAGGAGCGGACATTGAATATATGTCTAAAATTTCTGCAGATGAATCTGTCGAATATGCAAAAACTGGACAACTTGTAACTGCAACTGTTGAACTTGTTAAACAACCAACAATTGCAGCAATCAATGGATTTGCATTAGGTGGAGGTTGTGAACTTGCAATGTCGTGTGATATTAGAATTGCAGCAGATACTGCAAGATTAGGCCAACCAGAAGTAACAATTGGAATTCCTCCTGGATGGGGTGGAACACAAAGATTAATGAGAATTGTGGGAATAGCAAAGGCAAAAGAACTTGTCTATACTGGAAAAATGATCAAAGCTGATGAGGCAAAAGAAATTGGATTAGTTAACCAAGTAGTACCTCTTGCATCATTACAAGAAGAAGCTTTGAAAATGGCACAACAAATCGCTGGATGTTCAACTATGGGTGTTCAGATGTCTAAAGTTGCAATCAATAAAGGAAGAAATGCAGATCTTGATACTGGTCTTTCTATTGAACTCCTTGCTTGGAGAAATTGCTTTACGCATCCTGATCGCCAAGAACGAATGACTGCATTTGTAAATAAATCCAAAAAGTAAGCTATTTCAGTCTCTTTTTTATTTTTATTATTTATCGAGCCTACTGTATTACTAGTATGTTGGTGGGGAAAAGCTTATTATAATTTAAAATGGATTTTTGATCATAATGGCAACTGAACAAACACAAAAAATGGTTACAGTTACTGCAAAAGCAGCTGAGAAAATTCATGAATTCATGAAAGAAGAAGCCGAATCCCCTGAATACTTACGAGTATATGTTCAAGGTGGAGGTTGTTCTGGATTATCTTATGGAATGGGCTTTGAAAAAGCACCAGAAGAAGATGATTTAGTTCTTGAAGAAAATGGAGTTAAACTCTTAGTTGATAGCTACAGTGTTGATCATTTACAAGGTGCAAACGTTGACTATATTGAAAGCCTAATGGGTTCTGGATTTAAAATTAACAATCCAAATGTTACAAAATCCTGTTCTTGTGGTCACTCATTTAGTACCGAATAAACTAGTATCATTATTTTCATTTTTTAATTTCATTAGCGTTTGCTATATCTCATATTTTTCGATACCCTCATATATCGCAGAATAGGATTCCAGGATATAATGATAAAGGAGATGAAGAGTATATGCCTCAATCAGGAATTGTCAAATATCACGTTAAACTTTCCTACGAAGTTGATGGACTCGTTGAACGAGCAGATATAATCGGCGCCATTTTTGGCCAAACAGAAGGACTGTTAGGCCCAGAGATGAACCTGAATGAACTGCAACGAGTTTCAAAAGTAGGACGTATTGAAGTTATTGCTAAATCTACATCTAATACTACAAGCGGAAATGCTGTAATTCCTATGAGTACTGATATTGATACTTGCGCATTGATTGCAGCAGGTATAGAAAGTATTGATAAAGTTGGTCCATTTGATTGTAAATTTACTTTAGATGCAATTGATGATGTACGTGCTGCAAAGAAAGATGATATTGTAAGACGTGCAAAAGAAATTAAACAAAAATGGGCAACAAAAACTGTTAGTGAAGGTGAAACAATGTTAAATGATGTTCATCAAGGTGATTCTGGTAAACTATCTACATATGGACCATCAAAATTAACTTGCAGTTCTGGAGTGTTTAATTCAAAATGGATAATTTTAGTTGAAGGTAGAGCTGATGTTATCAATCTTTTAAGAGCTGGATATGATAATGTTCTTGCAATTGAAGGTGCAAAAATTGATGAATCAATTAAAGAATTATGCTCTGAAAAAGATACTGTTGTTGCTTTCATCGATGGAGATAGAGCAGGTGGATTTATTCTTAAAGAATTAAAATCAGTTGTTACACTTGATTATGAATTACAAGCAGATACCGGTGTTGAAGTAGAGGAGTTAACTCCTCAAAGATTAAGCGAAATTTTACAACCTATTGCTGATGAAATTAAAAATGGTAAACCTGCACCAAAACTCAACAGTGAAGATGACAAATCTATTGCAGACGTAGCTTCCAAAATTTTCCCTAATCTTAATGAAACTTTAGAAGCTGTTGCATTAGATGGTGATCAAAATGAAATTTTCAAAGTTCCAATTAGCGAAGTAGTTAGCAAACTATCATCTCAATCTGGAATCAAATACCTCCTACTAGATGGAATTATCACAAAGCGACTATTGGAAGGAGCAAAAAATGCTGGAATTGAATGTGTAGTTGGACACAGAGTTGCAAAATTATCTAACTCTGATGGTATGACTCTTAAGACATTTGCTGATTTAGGCGTATCTTAGGATTTTAGATGACTGAACTAAAAATTCAGCACCTCTTAACTCTCTCCTACCTGTTATCTAAAGGAGCAAAATATAATTTTGTTAGTATTACTACGTCCTCTTTGGGAAAAAATATTCATAAATCACAACAAGCTGCGTCTAAACATTTACTTGAATTAGAGCAAAATAAATTCATCACTAGAATAATTAGTGGAAGAAATTTATCTGTAAAAATTACAAGTAAGGGATTTTCTGAAATGGTGAAACTGTCATCTATTTTACAAAAGAGTTTAGATTCTTCTCCATCCTCAGTTGATCTTAAAGGTACTTTGGTTTCGGGAATGGGTGAAGGTGCATATTACATGGGATTAAAGGGATACACAAAACAATTCATATCTAAAATTGGATATGTTCCATTTCCTGGTACTTTGAATGTTAGATTGGATAAAAAAATTCATCAAGAATCTATTAAACAATTTGAAACTTTAGATGGCATTAAAATTAAAAGTTTTTCTGATGGTAAGAGAACATATGGCTGGGTGAAATGTTTTCCAGCTAAACTGAATAATTCTATTAATTGTCAATTAATAATACTTGAACGTACTCATCATGATGATTCTGTAATTGAATTAATTTCTAAAACATGTTTACGTAAAAATGCTAAATTAAAAGATGGTTCAAAAGTTTCAATAAAAATTGTAATTGATTCTTAAATACCGTGAATTGATTCCCCATACTCTTTTTCTATTTTAGAACTAGAGCTTTCAGGAATTGGTGATTGTAATCTAGCAACTTTTGCATCAAGTTTTATTTTTTTACATCCTTCTGTAATGTATTGTTCTTGATGGATCTGATCATAACCTAATGCAATAATTTGTGGTTTTACTAGATTCACTGTTTTAAAAATATCATTTTCTTGGCCTATCAAGCACAAATCAACTACTGCTAATGAATTAACTAATTCTTGTCTTTGTTCTTGACTGTGAATTGGTCTTCGTTTTTTCATTTTAACTGCTGTATTGTCAGTTGCTACTACCACTACTAGTACATCTCCTAACGCTTTTGCTGCATTTAATGTGGAAATGTGACCTGGATGAATGATGTCAAAAACACCACCTGCTAGTACTATGTGAATTGAATCTCTTCCCATTTCGGTCAGTGTTATTTGATCCTCGTTAACCAAATTTTTTTCTATTAATTTACTAATTTCCTCTTTAATTTGTTCATCAGAAAACATAGTTTTTTCCTTGATTGACTTTATTGGTAATTTTCCATTAATTTGGGATACATACATTGTTGAGAGTATTGTTTTTTCTATTAATTCCAATATTTTTTCTTATCCTTGACCCACTCTTTAATTTATTGATAATTTTACATTTTAAATTCAAGGCCTTTTGCCAATCTTAATGCATCAACTAGTCCATCAGCATACCCTATACTCAAAATTGCATTTTCGTCTCGACCTTCAGATAGAAATATCTCTGCCTGATCAATATATCGTTCTGCATTATCTAAAATTACTTCAAATTCTTTTTGATTTTTATAATATGGTATGATTTCTTCAAGAGCTTCTCTTACCATGGGAACATATTTTTCCATCATTTGTTTTGAAATTTTTTCTGTTTTTTCCGAATTATCAAATGGTTCATCTATACATTGACCAAATAATTTTAATGCATCTGATTCTGTAAAATGCAATCTACCTGGAATGATTACTGTATGTGGTGGTTTTCCAAAATCTGTTTGTGCTAGACTGGATAATTTACCTGAAACTATTGTCTGATCCTTAAAACCAATTCTTGAAGCGACAATGGCATAACTTGATTCTGTGAGCACTTTTCTTCCTTGACCTTCTTCTGTTTCTAGTAATTCCTTTAGTGCATCCTTAGGATCTAAGAAAAAATCTTTGTTTTGATTATATTCTAATAATAATACTGTGTGATTACCTTCTATGATATTTTTATAAATTATGTAGTATGGATATGTGAGTGATTTCATTTCACTCATTATAGTTGCAATTTTTCCAACTTTGTAAAAATGTAAACCACATTCTCCTATCATAGATGTAAGTGATGATGATGCATGTATGGAACGTGTCTCTATTTTTAATTCAATTGCTCTTGTTCGTAATTCAATATGTGTTGTTGCAATATATGGATCACCGTATGCTAGTAGGACCACATTTTTTTCTTTTGATTTTTCTAAAATTTCCTTACCGTCTTCTACTAACCATCTTTTTGCCGGTATGAATTCTCCTTTGATTGCATTTTGAATTTTATCTACATCTGATTTTCCAATGGGACTGGTAAATTGTTCTAGATATACAATATCTGCTTTTGATATTGCCTCTAACCCTTCAATTGGAATAGACTCGAAGCCTGAAATTCCTAATCCTACAAACGATAACATTATTGCAATTTTTTATCATGTAGTCTTTTTAAATGCTGTAGAGTTGCTTTGAGAATTTCTATGCCTTTAAGATACTCCGTAATTGATACTTTTTCATCTATTGTATGGGCTTCATGTGGATCTCCTGGACCATATGTTACAACTGGAATTTCCCACTGATTGCCTAAAACATTCATGTCTCCTGTACCTGTTTTTCTAATTAAAGTTGGTCTTGATTTTTCTACTTGCATGATTCCTAATGTGAATGCCCTAACTAGAGATGAATTGTGTGGTGCTTCAAATGGTTCAGTTTCATCTAAAATTGAATAAAATGCTTCTACCTCTCTTTTTTGGGCAATTTCTTTAACTAATGTTGCAATTTTTTGTTCAATGTCTTTACAATTCATATCAACTGGAATTCTAATGTCAAAAAGAGTTTCACATTCTTTTGGTGTGATATTGTGACTTGTTCCTCCTTTAATTTCAGTCATTGTTGCAGTTAACAACATTCCTTTTGTTTTCCCTTCTTGATTTGATTCTAGTTTTTCTTTTAATTCTTTTACAAATATTATTGATTCTTCAATTGCATTTTTTGAAAGCCATGGGGCACTTGCATGTGAACTATCTGGAACACTAATTTTTAGATTAATTGCTAATCTGCCTTTGTATGCAATTGTAACTTGTTTGATTCCACTTGGCTCACCGAATACTGCATAATCAATATCCATTTCTTTTTTTACAATATTTTTAATTCCTATTGCATTTCCTTCTTCATCAACTGCTCCTACAAAAGTAACTGTACCTTGATTTTTCTCAATTGATGCTGCAGCAAATAACATTGCCATTAATGGTGCTTTTGCATCTGATGCTCCACGACCATATAGTGAATCTCCTTCTGTTCTAACTTTCACTTTTCCTGGAACTACATCCATGTGACCACATAACATAATTTTTGGTGATCCTGATCCTTTTTTTGCAATAACATTTCCTACCTCATCAATTTGTATATCTTCAAATCCTAAATCATCGCATTTATCTGCTAAAAATTCTGCCATTGGTTTTTCACTAAGTGATGGTGTGTAAAGTCTAAGTGCTTTCTCTAACATCTTTGTTGCAAATCTTGGTGTAACTGTAAAATGATTGTCCAATTTTATCTTTCTACTTTCATTGCATAATCCAGCATTAGAGCAGGTATGTCGACATCACATACCCTTACAGTATTTTTGTACTCTGTTGTATTGTTAACTTCATGAACCACTAATCCTTTTTCTTCACTTTCCATTAAATCTACTCCTACGATATCCCCTTGAACTGCATTTTTTGCTTTGATACACATTTCTTCCATTTCTTGTGTTACTTTACATGGTTCAGCAGTTCCACCTAATGCCATATTTGTTTTCCAATGTTCTGATTTTCTATAAATTGCAGCAACTATTTTATCTCCTACCATGATTGCTCTAATGTCTCTTGGAGGTCTTTTTACAAATTCTTCTAAATAATGGATTTGATAAATTGGATACATTGTTTCCCTACTTTCAATAATACCTTCAGCAGAATCTTTGTCGTTTAATTTTGAAATTAATCTTCCCCAACTACCAACTGTTGGTTTGATCACTCTTGGATATCCACCTGTTTCTAGTGCTTCTAATGCTGCATCCTTTGAAAATGCAACCGTTGCATCTGGTGTTGGAACTCCTAATTTTTTCAGTAACATATGTGTAAATAATTTATTTCCTGCAAAGACACCTGTATTTAGACAATTGATTACTTTAACTCCTAATCCTTCAAGAGCTGCTGTAGAATGTAAATTTCTATAGTAACTAACACATCGTTGAATAACTACTCCGTAATCTTCAGGTTTTTTTTCTAAATCTAAAGCTAGTTTTTTACAATCAACCATCTGTATGTTGATGTCTTTTTTTTTACCTGCTTCTAGTAGAGCTTTTTCTTCCCAACGTATGGAATCGTAAAGAATTGTAACATCAGGATTCACTGTCCCCAATCCTCGCCAACCGTTTGGGCAGGCTTTAGATCAAAACCGTCTGAACCTTTTGCTAATTCAAAACTTGCTCCACATTCGGGACATGTTACAATTTCTCCTTCAAGTGCATCACTTGGTATGGAGATATCTGCATCACATTCTTCACATTTTGCCATATTTCTTATTCATTTCTCCTCTTTATTTATCTTCAATAATCTTTTTTTCAAGTCTATCTTCGAGTGGAATTTCAATTAGATCTCCCATTCTCAGATTCTTTAGTCCTGATGCCACTGCTTTAGCTCCTTCATCGTCTTTTTCTAATCCTAATAGTGACATTAAGTAGGCTGCACCTGTTTTTCCAGCTAATTCTCCAAATACGATTCTTCTTCTATTTCCTACTGCTCTTGGTGGGATTGGTTCATAGGCTGCTGGATTTTTGAGAATTGCGGCAAGATGTGTACCTGCTTTGTGCTTATATGCTGATGATCCAACAATTGGTTTTGAATCATATGGCTTGATTTCTGTATAATCTTCAATTAATTTTGATAAGTCTAGTAGCATATCTAATCTAAAATCATTTGGTGATTTGTATAGGTAAGTTAATGCTACTGCAACTTCTGCAAGTGGTGGTATTCCTGTTCTTTCACCAATCCCATCAATAGTTGTATGAATTTGATCTACTCCTGCATCACATGCTGAAAATGCATTTGCTACTGCAAATCCAATATCATTATGAACATGTGCATCCAATGGAACGTCTACTACTTCTCTAACTTTCTTTACAAAATTATACATTCCAATTGGACGTAAAATTCCTACTGTATCTGGTAGACTAATTCTATCTACTCCTGCTTCTTCAATAGCTTTACAGACAGTTAGTAGGAATTCCGGTTCTGCCCTACTACCATCTTCTACCGTAAATCTAATTTTTAATCCATGGGATTTTGCATACTCTACAGTTTCTACAGCTCTTTCCAAAGCTTGTTCTCTAGAAATTCTCAGCTTATCTTTTAGATGTATGTCTGAAATTCCTAAATATGCTGCACACCATTTTGCATCACAATCTAGTGAAATATCTATATCTTCTTTAAGTGCACGTCCATGAGAAACTATGTCTGCTGTTAAACCTTGTTTGATGATTGTTTTAGTTGCTTCTTGATGATCTTTTGATACTACTGGTGATATTTCAATTTGATCAACTCCAAAATAATCTAGCATCCATGCAATCTGAATTCTTTGTTTATTTGTAAATGAAACACCTGGATGTTGTTCTCCTTCTCTAAGAGTACTATCTAATACTCTAATTTTTTTTGGATTTTTTTCATATGAGTTATAGATATCTGCATAGTGATTCGGATCCTTCATCGCTGTTTTCGTTAACTAAAATTGATGATATAAACATATTCGTACTATTTTCGTTGAAAATAATTTTAATTGATCCTAAATTAGTTTTGAATTAAAATTTTAAACCGAAACTCGTTTTAGATAATTTTTCTTAAAATTATTACTGTATTGGTATCTACTACCCCTGTTATTTTTCTTAAAGCATCTATGCTATTGTTGATTTCTGCAATACTTGATGCACTCATTATTGTTGTAATATCGTATTGTCCTGTAATTTCATAAACTGTTTTTACTCCATCTAATTTTGCAAGTTTTAATGATACTTTGGATGTGTCTGTTGCAGAATCTACTGAAACTAGTACAATTGCACTAGTGACATTTTCTTCTCCCAATTCTATTGTAAATTTGTTAATTGTTTTACTATCAACTAAATTTTTAACTCTTCTTCTAACTGCTGATTCCGAAAGTTTTAATTTCTTTCCAATATCTACAAATGATTCTCTAGAATCTTCTTTTAGATATCCTATGATCCTCTCATCCACTTTATCTTTAAACATCTCTCTTTTTTTCCTCTTTTGTTATTACTATATCTAAAGCATGTAAAACTTTTGTTACATCTTCTTCTTTAATTACTAATGGTGGTAATATTCTTAGAATATTTCTTCCTGAATATAACATTAAAACACCTTCTTGAATTAATCCCATTAGAATATCTTTTACTTCAAATTTCATTTCAATTCCAATCATTAATCCTTTTCCTCTAATTTCTCTAATCATTGTATGTTTTTCTTTTAATTTCTCTAATCCCTGTCTGAACATTTCTCCCATATTCTTAGAATTTTCTATCAACCCATCTTCTGTTAATGATGTTAGTGCTGCAATTCCTGCTGCACATGATATTGGATTTCCTCCAAATGTTGATGAATGTTCTCCCTTACTTATCGCAGCTAAAATACCTGGTTTAACTAATGTGGCACCCATTGGTACTCCTCCTGCAATTCCTTTTGCAAGACATAAAATATCTGGTACTGTATTCCAATGTTCCCCTGCCCATAATCGTCCTGTTCTTCCTAATCCTGCTTGAATTTCGTCAAAAACTAATAGAATTCCTTTTTCATCACATAGTTTTCTAACTTCTTGTAAGAACCCATCTGGTGCAACAACTATTCCGCTTTCTCCTTGAATTGGTTCTAAAATAATGAATGCTGTATCTTCATCAATTACTGAACGTAGTGAATCCATATCTCCAAATGATGCAAAAGAAACTTTTTCAACTAGCGGTGCAAATGCTTTTCTATATTTTGGATTAAATGTTAATGATAATGCTCCAAATGATTTTCCATGGTATGATCCTTTCATTGCAACCATTCCTTTCTTTCCGGTAAACTTTCTTGCAAATTTCATTGCAGCTTCAACAGCTTCTGCACCACTGTTGTTAAGATGTACTTGTGTTAGTCCTTCTGGAGCCATTTCAATTAGTTTTTTCAAAAATCCTTCTCGTGTTTTATTGTATAATGAACTATGAACTGTAATTATTTTGTCAACTTGTTCTTTGATTGCATTGTTAACTCTTTGATTTTGATGTCCAACTAATGCGACACCGTATCCGCCCATACAATCAATGTATTCTTTTCCTTCTATGTCCCAAACATGAGCTCCTACACCTTTTTCAATTGTAACTGGAAATCTCTGATAGAGATTACCCATATGTTGATCTTCACTCATGTTCAATCACCGTACAATTATCATGTGCAATAGCTGTAGAAATAGGATTCTCTTTTTGACCATTTGCAATAAAAGCTTGTTTTACTCCCATGTCCAGTGCTTCTGTTGAAGCTAAAATCTTTTTTTCCATACCTGGACCTATTTTTGGTCTAATTTCTTTTGCTTGTGCTAATGTCAATTTTGGTACCACCTCATCATCCATTAAAAGTCCATCTACATTTGTAATGAATAATACTTTATCACTTCCTACACTTCCTGCAACATATGCAGCAGCTCTATCTCCATCCACATTGAGAAATTCTGATTCCTCACTAATTGCAATTGGTGAAATTACTGGTGTTAATCCTTGTTTGAGTAATGATTTGATAAATCCTGAATTCACATTTTTAATTTTACCTGTATATCCGCCGTCAATTGCTTGTTTTCTACCCTTTTCATTGACGATCAGTAATTTCTTCTTCCTATCTGCTTCTATTACTCTAGCGTCAACTCCTGATAATCCAATTGCATTAATTCCATTTTTTTGTAACATTTGAACAATTGTTTTATTTATTCTCCCTGACATTACCATTGTGAAAATTTCTGCAGTTTCTTTGTCTGTATATCGACTTTTAATTCCACTTGGTGATGTTACAAATTTTGGTTCTTTACCAAGTTGCTTACAAACTTTAGTAACTTCTTTTCCTCCGCCATGAACAATTATGATTCCCTCTGTTTCTGCAATTTTTTTAATATCTGAAATTGTTGATTGATGTAAATCATCTACTACACTTCCACCAATTTTAATTGTGATCATTTCTAAACCGGAGTTAGCGGTGTATATCTTAGTCCACTCATTTCATCAAAACCACACATTACATTCATGTTTTGAATCGCAGAACCTGCTGCACCTTTCATTAAATTATCTGATGCTGATAAGGCAATTAGTCTATTGTTATCTTCATCGAAATCAAATCCAATATCACAAAAGTTTGAACCAACTAAGAATTTTGGATCTGGGAATTTGTAAAGACCTTTCTTGTCTCTAATTAATCTAATAAATTTTTCATCACCATAAGATTCACGGTATATTTTCCATAACTCTTTTTCACTAATGTCTTTTTTCAAAAATGTATGATTTGTACATAAAATACCTCTGACAACATCCACTGCATGTGGACTCATTGATACTTTGATTTTACTTCCTGCAATTTCACTTAACTCCTGTTCAATTTCACCTGTGTGTCTATGTTTTGCTGGTTTGTATGGTCTGATAACTCCTGCACGCATTGCATGTGCTGTTCCAGAACCTGAACCTGCACCCGAGGATCCGATTTTTGAATCTACAATTATGTGATCAGTATCTATGAGGTCATTTTTAATTAATGGTGCAAGTGCTAATGTTGATGTCACTGCCATGCAACCTGGACATGATACGAGTTGTGCTTTTTTAATTTCTTCTCTGTGTAATTCTGGAACTCCAAAAACTGATTTTGGTAAATAATCTGGATGTGGATGGGTCCAACCATACCATTTGTCATATGCTTCTTGGTTATGCAATCTGTAATCTGCACTCAAATCAATTACTTTGATACCTCTATCATAGAGTGCTTTTACAATTTCAGTAGCAGTTCCGTGTGGTACTGCTGTAAATACTACATCACATTGATCTGTTAACTTATCATAATCTAATTCTGAAAAAGTAAGATCTGTAAATCCTTTCAAACTAGGCTGAACTCTGTGTAAATATTCTCCAACATGTTGTCTTGATGTTACCATGCTAATTTCAACATCTGGATGATTTACAAGAAGACGCAGTGTTTCTCCTCCTACGTAACCTGATGCGCCTACTACTCCCACTTTCATGATGAATCTTCTCTAAAGGAGTATAATTTATTTTGTTATATTGAACCATGACTCTCTATTTTTTCTTCGAATTAGTGATTTATCTAGTAAAATCTCAAAAATCTCTTGTTCTTTCATGAAATTTCTATTTTTAAAATAAATTTATAGGAAGTCTGACAAAAATCTCTCTATGGTTGAGATAGGTCGTCCAGTAAAAGATATTGAAATAAATTCAAACACATCCATAGAAAAAATTTTTGATGAATTATCCAAGTCAGGTGGATTTGAATCCGTAAATCTTTCAGACGGATTAGATATTTTGACCAAAATGATTTCTGATGATAAATGTTTGAAATTTGTCTCATTTGTGGGGGCAGTTGTATCTACAGGATTACGAGGAATCATTAAAGATATGATCAAAAATAAATGGTTTGATGTAGCAATTACTACTTGCGGTGCATTGGATCATGATATTGCAAAACATTACTCGCATTATAACGAAGGATCATTTACAATGGATGATAATGAATTAGCAGATCAAAATATTCATAGATTGGGAAATGTATTAGTTCCAATGGAAAATTATGGTCCATTAATTGAAGAAAAAATGCAATTGTTCCTTGAAGAAGAATACAAAAATGGAGTAAGGGAAATGACAACTGCCGAAATTTGTAAAATGATTGGAAGACATTTGGGAGAAGATTCATTTCTATATTGGGCAAATAAAAATAATGTTAGCGTAGTTGTTCCAGGAATTATGGATGGTGCAGTTGGAAGTCAGATCTGGATGTTTATACAGAGCCATAGAGATTTTAAATTAAATTTAATTGGAGATGCAGATTTACTTTCAGAATATATTTTCAAAGCAGAAAAGTCAGGAGCATTTATGATTGGTGGAGGTATTTCCAAACATCATACCTTATGGTGGAATCAATATCGGGAAGGATTAGATTATGCTTTCTATATTACCACTGCACAAGAATTTGATGGAAGTTTAAGTGGGGCATTAGTTAGAGAAGCAATTTCCTGGGGTAAGGTGACAAAAATTGCACGACAATCTACTTTACATGCAGAGGTAACTACAATTCTACCTTTTATTTACGCTGCATTAATTTCAAAATTAAATAAAACATCTTAATTTT
The DNA here is from genome assembly GCA_937897875.1 of uncultured Nitrosopumilaceae archaeon. Taxonomy (GTDB): domain Archaea; phylum Thermoproteota; class Nitrososphaeria; order Nitrososphaerales; family Nitrosopumilaceae; genus Nitrosopumilus. The sequence goes on along the minus strand of CALCPD010000059.1, from coordinate 19,967 downwards.
TTAATATTTTTTTTGTTTCTGTTGTTTCATTATATCTGATTTAATGCTGCAAACTTTTATCCTCAGTTTTAAGAATAATTGTGAATAGATTGTCTCCAAAAAATATTTTAACATCTTTACTTCTATTTGTCACTGCAGGATTTCTAGAAATTGGTGGAGGGTATCTTGTTTGGCTGTGGTTAAGAAATGATTTTAGTTGGATGTTGGGTGCATTAGGTGGATTTGTATTGTTTCTTTATGGTGTAGTCCCAACATTTCAAAAAACCCATTTTCATAGAATCTATGCCGCATATGGTGGTGTGTTTATTGTAATGTCTGTTTTTTGGGGTTGGTTAATTGATGGAATACCTCCTGATCAATATGATGTAATTGGAACAATTATTGCAGTAATTGGAATTTTAATAATTTTTTACTATCCTAGAAAAGGAGAACAAATTTGATTGACTCCATAACCTCTCTAGGTATTTTCTTTTTTGCTGCAGTATTGGAAATTAGTGGAGGATATCTGATCTGGAGATGGTTGAAAAATCACCAAGGAAAAATTATTGGAGTAATTGGAGGATTAATCTTATTTTCATATGGTGTGATAATGACTTTACAACCTGAAAATTTTGGAAAAGTATATGCAACATATGGTGGAATTTTTGTTGTATCTTCATTATTGTGGGGCTATTGGATAGATAAGAAAAAACCTGATAAATTTGAAATTCTTGGTTCTATTATAGTTTTAATCGGCATTGCTGTGATGTTTTATTTTCCTAGATGATTTGATTAATAATTTTATTTATTTTCTAGTATAATCTAATGCAAATTGTATCATTTCTTTTGGTATGTTTCTTTTTGAAACTTTTGCTAATCCCTTGAATTCTACTGTGTTGTTAACTTCATGTACAACTATTCCTTTTTCTTCATCCTCCATCATATCTACTCCTAAAATTCCTCCTCCCATTGCTTTTGATGCTTTAATTGCCATTTCTTCCATTTCTTTTGTAATCTCACAAATTTCTGGATCTGCACCTAATGCAATATTAGTTTTAAAACCTCCTGTTGATTTTCTATACATTCCAGCAATTGGCTCATCTCCAATTGTAATTATTCTTATATCTCTTGGAGGTCTTTTTACAACTTCCTGTAAATAATAAATTCTATCGTGAGGACTATCTGTAATTTCTCTAACTTCAACAATTGCATCCATAGCATCTTTGTCTTTAATTGGCATAACTCCTCTTCCCCAACTACCTATCACTGGTTTGATAACTAATGGATATCCAACTTTTTCTAAATTTTCTGTTGCACTTTCACTTGAAAATGAAAAATATGTTTTCGGTGTTGGAATATTATTTTTTTTCAAAAGTAATGTCATAAACATTTTATTTCCACAAGTATGTGCAACATCAAACTTATTCAAAACTGGAATATCTAAAAATTCTAAAGCTGATGTAAAATGAAGACCTCTAAAATAACTTACACATCTTTCTAATACTACATCACCTAAATCTAAATCTTCTTTTTTAGTTTCTGTGTTGATTTGTGTAATTTTGGCATCGAGCATTACTGCAGTATGTCCTAATTCGGCGGCTTCCTTTTTGAGCATTTTTTCTTCCGTTCTTAAACGGTCAAAAACAATGCTAATTTTTGACATTACTCTCCCCAGTCTTCGCCTACGCTCTCTGCTTGTTTAAGCTCAATATTTGATCCTTCTTTTTTAGAAATTTCAAAGTCAGCTCCACAATCAGGGCAGGAGACTATTTCTCCAACTGAGGCATCTTCTGGGATGTTGAGTTTTGCGTCACATTCTGGACAGTTCATGTTTTTGATTTCCTTTTCTTTTGTAATTTATTAGCTTCCGTTGACTGCATTCCCCATAATTCAACGAATCCTTTTGCTAATCTTTGATCAAATGTGGATTCTACCCCATAAGTCGCAATATCGTGACTGTATAATGAATTATTTGATTTTCTACCAACTACTCTTAAGCTTCCTTTGTACATCTTTAGTTTGACAGTGCCTGAAACTGGTTTTTGAGACATTTCAATAAATCCATCAAGATCTGATTTGAGAGGATCTTGCCATAGGCCTGAATATACTAGATGTGCCCATTCATCATCAATAATTGATTTAAATTTATTTTCATGTTTAGTGTGGACCATTTTTTCTAAATCTGCATGTGCTTCAATTAGACAAGTTGCTGCAGGAGTTTCATACACTTCACGTGATTTAATTCCAACAACTCGATCTTCAATATGATCTACTATTCCAACACCAGCTGCACCTGCTTTTTTATTGATATACTCAATAATTTTTTGTGAACCTTTTATTTTTTTATCTACTTCTACTGGAATTCCTTTTTCAAATTTAATTTCTAAATATGTTGGTTTATCTGGCAAGTCTTTTGTTTTTACCCAAATGAATGCATCATCTGGTGGTTCATTATATGGATCCTCTAAAACCCCTCCTTCAATTGCACGTCCCCATAAATTCTGATCAATGCTAAATTTTTTTGCAACTGAATCTATTTCTATTCCATGTTTATTTGCAAATTTTAATTCTGTATCTCTATCTAAATTTTTATCTCTAATTGGTGCTATTATTGGAAGATCTGAACCTGAACGTAATGTAATATCAAAACGTACTTGATCATTTCCTTTACCTGAGCATCCATGTGCTAGTGATGTTACTTTTTCTTTTTTTGCAATTTCTAAAACTTTTTCTGCAATTAATGGCCTAGCAAGAGCTGTTGCTAAACAATATTTTTTTTGATAAAGTGCATTTGCTTTAATTGCTGGAAATATGTAGTCATCAACAAATTCTTTTCTTGCATCAATATTGTAATGTTTTTTGACTCCTAATTTTTTTGCTTTTGCAGCAATTTTTTTTGCATCATCTCCTTGACCCACATCTACCGTAACTGTAATGACATCCATGTCATGTTCTTCTTGTAGATACTTTACTACTACTGAAGTATCTAATCCTCCAGAAAATGCAAGAATTCCTTTTTGAGTCATAAAACATCTTTTCCGTAGCATTTTCGAATTTATCTTTTGTGTTAGGCTGATTTTTTCTTATTTTTCTCGTATTTTTCCTGACTAGCTTAAGCTAAAATTCGATGATTATTTAACCGCCAAATATAACGCTGTTTTATGAAAATCAAATTATTGCTTTCTGTAGGCATTGCTACTGTTATTCTTGCTTCCATTGCTGGTACTATTCTTAATTCTAATGAAGACCTAGATGAAAGTAATCTAAGAATAGCATATTTTCCAAATATTGGTCATGCTATTCCTATCGTTGGAATAGAAAATGGATTCTTTTCAGAAAAACTTGGCTCTGATACAAATATTGAAAGTAGGATTTTTGATAGTGGCCCTCAAGTAATAGAGTCTCTTTTTGCAAATTCTGTTGATATTGCTTATGTTGGTCCTGGACCTGCAATTAATGGATTTTTAAATTCAGAAAATAATAATATTCAAATTTTATCTGGAGCTGCAAGTGGTGGTGCAAGTTTTGTTGTTCATCCTAATTCTGAAATTAATTTTGCATCTGATTTTGTTGGAAAAAAAATTGCTGCCCCCCAAATTGGTAACACTCAAGATGTTTCTTTGCGTCATTATCTATCTGAAAATAATTTAAAACCTGCTGAAAAGGGTGGTTCTGTGATAATTTACAATATTTCTAATCCTGATATTTACACTTTATTTGTTAAGGGTGATATTGATGGTGCATGGGTTGCAGAACCTTGGGCAACAATCTTAGAAACTGAGCTTGGTGGAAATCGATTATTTTTTGAAGAAGATTTATGGCCAAATAAACAATTTGCATCTGTATTACTAATTGCAAATACTGATTATGTTAAAAAAAATCCCCAACTTATTTCTGAGTTTCTTGCATCTCATCATAAAACAGTAGATTGGATAAATGAAAACCCAATTGAAACTAGAATTATTTTTAACAATTTTCTAAAATCTCATTTGGGTCAACCTTTGTCTGATGTTGTTGTTGATATCTCATTATCTAATCTAGAGATAACTACTGATCCTGTAAAAGATTCCGTTTATTCTTTTGCTGAAAAAGCTAATGTGTTGGGTTATTTGGGAAGAAATGGATATGATTTATCTGAAATTTTTTACACTATTGATTCAAATCCTAACCTTGAGAGTGATACTTAGATGACTAAACTTGAGGCAAAAAATATTGTAAAGTACTTTAGCCACGATTCTCATAAACTCAAAGCATTAGGTGGTATCAATTTACAAATAGAATCTGGTGATTTTGTATGTCTAGTTGGACCCTCTGGATGTGGTAAATCTACATTTTTACGCATAGTTGCAGGCTTGGAAAAACCTGATGAGGGACAAATCATATTTGATGGTCATCCTGTCAGTGAAACTGGACCTGAAAGAATTATGGTTTTTCAAGAAGGTGCTTTATTCCCTTGGTTAAAAGTTCAAGATAATGTTGAATTTGGATTAAAGATGGCTGGGATTTCAAAAGAAGAACGAGCAAAAATATCTCATAGATATTTGGACATGATGCAATTAACTAAATTTGCAGATTCATTTACTTATCAACTTTCAACTGGAATGAAACAACGTGTAGCTATTGCTAGAGCTCTTGTAATGGATCCTGATGTTTTACTAATGGATGAACCATTTGCAGCTCTTGATCCACAAACTAGAGATTTATTGTTAGTTGAAATGCAACTAATTTGGGAAAAAACTAAAAAAACTATTTTGTTTGTTACTCATAATGTTGCAGAAGCAGCTGTTCTTGGAACTAAAGTTGCAATTTTTAGTAATAGGCCATCAATAATTAAAAAAGAATTAAGTAATAATTTCCCTAGACCTAGGACTGCTGAAGATGAATCTTTGAAAAAATTTCAGCAAGATATCTTATTGGAACTTAGACCTGAGGTAAAGAAAAATCTAGAGTGATAATTATGGCAAAAAATTTTACTCCTCATCGAATTGGATTTTATATTGCAATTGTTGTAGTTTGGCAAATTATTGCAATGATTGGAATCTGGCCTGATAACATCTTCCCTTCTCCATATGAGGTAGCTGAAGATTTGTTTTATGGTGGTGCTGATGGTAGTTTGTTTTATGGTATTGCAACAAGTATGTGGAGATTGTCTATTGGATTAGCAATTGCAATTGGCGGTGGTGTTGTATTAGGAATTTTCATGGCAAGAGTCGAAGTAATCAATCAAACTGTTGGTTCTTTAGTTTTAGGGTTACAATCTATTCCATCAATTGCTTGGGTTCCTTTAGCCATACTTTGGTTTGGTTTAACTGATGGTGGAATAATTTTTGTTACTGCAATTGGTGCTATTTTTGCTGTTACAATTAACACCTATACTGGAGTCAAAAATATTGATCCGCATTTCATTGAGGCTGCAAGAAATATGGGTGCTAAAGGAACTCAATTAGTCACAGCTGTTTTGATTCCTGCTGCTTTTCCATACATGATTTCTGGATTTAAACAGGGATGGGCTTTTGCATGGAGAGGTGTAATTGGTGCTGAAATATTATTCTCTTTCTTAGGATTAGGATTTTTACTAAATGCTGGACGTTCTTTAAATGATGTTTCTCAAGTAATTGGAATTATGGTTGTTATCATGTTAATAGGTTTGATAATTGATGGTGTAATTTTCAAAAGATTAGAAACTAAAGTAATGTCTCGTTGGGGATTAAGATAATTCCTTTTATTTTTTAATTTTTAATGAAACAATAAATGCACATACAATAATTACAATTGCAAAATACATTACAGCGACATAGTCAAACATGAATGCAATACTTCCTGCAATTATTGGTCCAATTACTGTTGCAATGGATAGTGTTGAACTAAATATTCCTGTTGATGTTGAGCGTGGATTATTTTCCATCAAATGGAAATTTCCTCCAATAAATAAAAATGCCCATGTTGCTCCGACTAGTGACATAAATGGCATTGCCATCCACCACTCTGTTACAAATGATAATCCAACAAATACAAAAGTAGTACAACCAATTCCAATTTTAAATTTAGTAATATTGGAAAGTTGAATCTTACTTGCCATGATATTCATTAAAATAAATGCTGTCAGTGTATTGGCAACATACACTACAGAAATATGATATAGATCCCCTCCCCATTTTTCTACAATCATTATTGGAAGAATTGTCCATACTGCTGCTGCTCCAATGTGTCTTAGTAATAATGATAAAAATAGAAATTTATTTTTTAAAATAACTAGTTTTGTTGTTCCTGGCTCGATTTCCTTTTTTTGTTCTGGATTTGGAAGTTTTATTGTAAAAATTAAACCTATGATAAATGATGCCGCACTAATTATGAAAATTAATCTAAGATCACTTGCAATTCCTGCTGCTGCAATTCCTGCTAACCACCCTAAAGCATGAAATGAAATTACTGTTGCTGCTCTTTTTTTATCTATATTTGCCTCATATGTGTAAGCAATCATTGCTGGAATCATTATTCCACTTGCAATTCCTGCAGCAATTCTTACTAGAAATAATAATGTCAGATCATCTGCAAAATAATGTAATCCAAATGCTATTGCACACCCAATGAACCCAATTCTGATAAATTTGAGTCTAGTTCCTTTCTTATCTGAATGCCTTCCAAAGTAAATTTCCGATAGAATTTGTGCAAAACTAAATGATGCTATCAGTAATCCAATTTCAAAAATAGAATCTGTTACACCTTTTCCAATAATTGGCATGAATACAAATACAATTGAAATTCCTGCATGTTGAAAGAATGTTGCAGTACGAACTAAGTTGTTTACTTGTAACTTTGACATAAATATACATTAATTTCAATTCAACCTAATTTCAACATACGTTCACATTTGAGACTTTTTTCTAATTTTATCTGAAAAGAGTTAAACTGTGCAAGTATTTTTTAAAATTAATTGACTGAAAAAGAATCTTTCTTAACTGCATTAAAAACTAGAGTCTTACTTTTTGATGGGGCTATGGGTACTGAAATTCAAAAATATGATCCAACTCCTGAAGATTTTCCAAATAATCAAGATGGTTTTAATGATGGTTTGATATTAACTCATCCTGATTGGATTAAACAAATTCATCGAAATTATCTAGATGCTGGTGCTGATTGTATTGAAACAAATTCTTTTGGTTCTAATAAAATAAAATTAGATGAGTATGGTTTTGGAGATCAAACTGTTGATTTCAATAAAAAAATTGCACTTTTAGCATCTGAAGTATGCGCTGAATATTCTGATACTCCTAGATTTGTAATTGGTTCAATGGGTCCAACAGGTTACTTACCAAGTTCAGATGATCCTGATTTGGGACAGATTCCTCTTGATGAAATTCGTGAAGCTTTTGAATTACAAGCTGAAGGTTTGATTCTTGGAGGTGTGGATGCATTACTTATTGAAACAAGTCAGGATATTTTGGAAGTAAAATTGGTTATTGAAGCATGTCACAATGCTATGTCTAAAACTGGAAAAAAAGTTGCAATTATTTCTAATACCACATTAGATCAATATGGAAAAATGTTACTCGGTACTAATATTCAATCTGCATACACTACAGTATCTGATATGGGAATTGATGTATTTGGTTTGAACTGTTCTACTGGTCCAATTGAAATGAATCCTAGTGTTCAATGGCTTGATGAACAAAATGAACATAATCTTCTAGTGGTTCCTAATGCCGGAATGCCTGAAAATCATGGTGGACAAGCTGTTTACAAAATGACTCCTGAAAAAATGGCTGATGCTTTAGGCGATTTTCTTAACCAATACAATAAAGTTCGAATTATTGGAGGGTGTTGTGGCACAAATCCTGAACATATCAAATCTTTACGAAAAATTATTGACGAAAAAGCCAGTTCTGTCAAGGGTTAAGTATTTAGAAAAACTGATGTGATTTTAGAGTATGACTGTTCCAAGAGTAAGTTCTGCATTGAAAGCCGTTGATCTTAAACAAATTCCTGCACCTCTAATTATTGGAGAAAGAATAAACACTCAAGGTTCTCGAAAAGCCAAAAAACTAGTACTTGCTGATGATTTTGATGGTCTAGTTGATTTGGCAAGAATTCAAGCTGAAGATGGTGCACATTGTTTAGATGTTTGCGTTGCTACCACTGAGCGTTCTGATGAACGTGAATTTATGTTAACTTTAGTGAAAAAATTAAGTTTAGAAATTGATGCTCCTTTAGTGATTGATTCTACGGATCCTGATGTTATAGAATCATCTGTTAAACAAATTCCTGGTAGACCCATTATCAATTCTATTAATTTAGAAGGTGATGGAAGTAGATTTGAAAAATTGGCTCCTATAATGGCAAAATATGGATTGCCTGCCATAGCTTTGTGTATTGGTCCCAATGGAATGGCAAAAACTCCGAAACAGAAAGTAGACACTGCTGAATTACTTTATGAAACTGGTAAAAACTATGGATTAAAAATTGAACAATTCATCTTTGATGTACTTACTTTTACTTTAGCAACTGGGGAAGATGAATTTCTTGATGCTGGTAAAAATACTTTGGATGGAATTCGTCTTGTTAAAGAAAAATTTCCTAATTGCTTTACTACTTTGGGTTTAAGTAACATTAGTTTTGGTTTGATGCCTTATGCCAGAAAAATTCTCAATTCTATATTTTTACATCATGCTGTAAAAGTTGGACTTGATTCAGCAATTGTAAATGCAAAAGAAATTATTCCTTATGGTGAAATTGATACTAAAGAAAAGAAACTTGCTGAAGATTTAATTTTTAATACTCATCCTGATGCCTTAGCAGATTTAATTTCTTATTTTGAAAAAGCAGGACCTCAAAGTACTGCTAATGCAAAAAAAGTTGATGTTGATCCTACTTGGCCTCCTGGCAAACGTGCTAATTTTAGAATTGTAAATAGACTCAAGGATGGAATTCAAAATGATGTTGTTTCAGCAATTGCTGACAAACTGGATAAAACTAATTTAATTCAAAATAATGATGGACTTTTGAGCCTAGATCTACCTAAAGATGTGACACATCCTGGTGCAATTAAGACTCTCAATGAGGATTTACTTCCAGCGATGAAGGAAGTGGGTGATAAATTTGGATCTGGAGAATTAATCTTGCCTTTTGTTTTAAAATCTGCTGAATGTATGAAAGCCTCTGTTGGCGAACTTGAAAAATATTTGGTTAAAGAAGAAGGAACTAGCAAAGGAAAACTTGTTTTGGGAACTGTTTATGGTGATGTTCATGATATTGGTAAAAATCTTGTTAAAACTATTTTTCAAAATAACGGTTACTCTGTATATGATTTAGGAAAACAAGTTCCACTTCAAAAATTCTTAGAAAAAATTGATGAAGTAAAACCTGACGCAATAGGTTTATCTGCATTACTGGTTTCCACTTCAAAACAAATGAAATTTTTTGTTGAACATGCAAGAAAAAATAACATGACTGTTCCAATTCTTTGTGGTGGTGCAGCAATTAACAGTAATTACATTAATCGAATCGCAAAAGAAGGTGGAATTTATGAACCTGGTGTATTTTATTGTAATACCATGTTTGAAGGTCTAAAAACTATGGACACTTTGATCTCTGATGATAAACCAAAACTTTTGGAAGAATGGAAAACAAAATTAGAAAATTGGAAAGAAAGAACCAGTGTTGATATTGATCCTTCCACTCTTCCTCGAAGTAATGTTGAACCTGTAACTTCTCCTACTCCTAAAATAATTGGTGAGCCTATTCGTTTAAAATTAGATCAAATCAATATGGATGAAGTTTGGACAATGATTGATAAGAAATCTTTATTCAAACTATCTTGGGGATTAAGAGGTAAAGCTGGTTCTGAGTCTGAAGAAGAACATGAACAATTACTAACTGAATGGAAAATTCGATTAATTCGAGATAAGTTGATTGAACCTGAAATTGTATATGGCTATTTCAAATGTCATAACAATGGCCAGAAATTATTAGTTGAAAATCCTATCGGTGATGATGTAGAATTTGATTTTCCACGTTCTACTCGTCCTGAACATCTTTGTTTAACTGATTATTTTGGAGATGATGATATAGTTGCATTTCAATCTGTAACTGTTGGTACTAAAGTTGCTGATATTTTGGAAAAGTGGAATGAAGAGGATAAATATTCGGATGCATACTATTTGCATGGTTTGGCTGTTGAACTTGCAGAAGCTTTGGCACAATGGGTTAATCAAAAAATTAAATCTGAATTAAAATTGAATAAAGGTGGATTAAGATATAGTTGGGGATTCCCTAGTTGCCCTGATGTTTCTCAACACCATTTAGTTTGGAAACTTTTACAGCCTGAAAAATCTGGAATGAATATTACTGAATCTGGTCAAATAATTCCTGAACAATCTACTGCTGCAATAGTAATTCATCATCCAAATGCACAATATTTTGTTATTTGATTAAGAGTAATTCTGTAAATATTCATTTAATCCATTAAAATCATTTGGTGATGTAATTAGAATATCTCCTGTAATTTTATGCGTTTCTTTTACAAATTTATCAAATTCTTTACTGTATTCTGTTAGATTTAATCCCAAAAATTCTGCCGATTTCTGATTTTTTTCTGATGGGAATAATATAATTGGAATAATTGAAAATTGTTTTAGATTATCTGAAAGATTTTGAACTTGTTGTATGTTTTGAACAACTTGAGTCATGAATCCCTTGGGATTAGCTTCAATCTTTTTTCCTATTTTTGAAAAATTTGGTTTGTTTGATATTGAAAGATACAATTCAATTTTTGAATCATATTTTTTATTTTTTAGATTAGATACTACTAAACTTGGAATTAAGCCTGAATTTGTAGAATTTGATTTTGCTGGATCTCCCATTATTATCAAAATACCTGTAATTCCTATTGAAATACAATTATCTACAAATTTTTCAATTTCCTTTTCATTTTTGTCTCTAACTCTTAAGCTAACTGTAATTGGAATTTCTGGAATTTCTCTTTTAATGATTTCTGCAATTTTAATTGGTGATACTCTTTCATGTCCTAATACATTTTCTGTTAGGTGAATCGCATCACATTTTTTTGATATTATTTTAACTCTATCTAAAAATTTTCTAATTGATTCATCTGTATTTACATCTGATAAAATTTTAGGTGGATTAGCTTCATACCTAATTGTCATATTTTCATTTTTTCAATACTTGGTTAAAACCTTTGAATACTAAAACCTCAGTATAATTATAGGAAAAAATACTATGTTTTTAGATGATTTAAAATCTGTACTTTCTACTCCTATTAACCCTGAAATTCAATCTGACATGGGTTATAGATTAGCATCTGTACTTGTAGTAATTTATGGTAAATCCCCAAAAATTATAATGACTGAAAAACCAAAGAGTATGAAACTTCACGCTGGTGAAATTTCGTTTCCTGGCGGTAAATTTGATGTTGTTGATTTTGATCTTTTAGAAACTGCTTTACGTGAAACTAGTGAGGAAATTGGACTGAAAATTTCAAAGAATCAGGTAATTGGTCAATTACCTCCGGTTCGTACATTGAATTCTGGTTTTTTGATTTTACCTTTTGTTTCCATTTTAGATGAAATTCCACAACTTGTATCTAATTCTGAAGTCGAGACAATTTTTCATATGCCTTTGGATTCTTTGTTGAAAACTATTACAAAAGATACCGATCCGAATCATAATCCTGTGGATGATATGTATACTTTTGAGTATCAGGCGCAGATAGTATGGGGTGCTTCTGCTAGAATATTAAAACAGATTGAAAGTAAATTGGATTTGTGAGATTCATTTAAAAAGAGCTCTTCGTGCCTGAACATCTATGGCTGCACGCAAGTCCTCTCCAAGAAAAATTCGTCTGTTAAAAAAAACAAAACAGGCTTCAGCGGTACCTGCATGGATTATTCTAAAAACGAATAGAAGTGTTAGAACCAATCCTAAAAGAAGGGCTTGGAGATCAACTGATGTGGAGGTAGGATAGTTGTCTCAAGAATTAGAACGAGTTTATACAATTCCTTTAGGCAAAGTATTGATTTCTCAATCCCAACATAGAGCAGTTCGAGCTATCAATATGATTAAAGAATTTGCTCGACATCACATGAAAGTTGAAATTATTAAAATTGATGAAGAATTAGCACAACAAATTTGGTCTAGAGGTGTTCGTAGTCCTCCAAGAAAAATTAAAGTTAGAATGAGTAAAACCGATGAGGGATATGTTCTTGTTTCACCATTTACTGATGATGTTGAACCTAAAGTAACTCCTGAAAAAGAAACCAAAAAAGTTGAAGATGTAGTAGAAACAGCTAAAGAAGCACCAGCTAAAGAAGCACCAGCTAAAGAAGCACCAGCTAAAGAAGCACCAGCTAAAGAAGCACCAGCTAAAGATTAAAAATTAAACTTTTCTTATTTGTAACAAAATTGGTTTTCTAAAATGAATAATGATCATCTATGGCATAATTTTTCATTTTAGATTCTATTTTTTTGTTTGAATTAGATTCTGGTAAATCCATGATGAAACAAAATACTTTCTTTTCTATCTTATTTGCCAGTTCGTTTTTCATTATTCTATAATGTTTTTCTTTGATTTATGCTCTTCTCTGATTTTTCTTCAATTTGTACATATGATCAAACTTAAATATTTTTCATACTTATTGACTGTAACAAGAAAATGCTATCATTTGTAGACTTTGATGATAGAGGGTAATGGACTCCTTTCTTTTCCATATTTCCTTGTTGTTTTATCACTAGTTTTAAAATAAATCAAATTTTAAGTTCAGGTATTATTTAGTAAAAATGATTATGCCTGAAATCTTTGTTTATTGTAAAACATGTGGTAAAAAAGCAAAGGCTGTAGTTTTAACTGTACATGACAAAGAATATGATGATTCCATTCAAGGGTATAGACGATATGGGATGGTAAGAGTCACGGAGCATAATATAGGATTTAGAAAAACTTGTTCTGACACTTCACAAATGAAGGCAATAGTATCATCTGATTCTAAAGATGATAATGGCGTTATGAATTAAATTAATTTAGTATTTTTTTTAAAATTGATAAAATCTATCTATTCTAATTGATACAAGTCCAATTTACAATCTATACTGCAATCTGGGGTATCCCAATCAAGAGTTTGATCTTTTGGGATCATTCCTAATGGATCATAATTATCAAATTTTGTCATTGTTTGAACAGATGATAGCATTACAACTTTAGATTCATCTGATGATGATATGTTAATTTGTGAATTTGATTTATTTGTAATTCCATTTGAGATATTTTTGATTGAATTAATTACTCCTATTGGAATATTTTCTCCTCCTGCAACGTATATCATTGAACTTTTAACTGTATTTGGTGGTGCATTTTGGTAAAGCATTTTCAATGAATCTCTTAGTGAATCTTCCATGCTTTGTCCTTCTTTACTTGTAGTTAGAATATTTGTTTCAGAAGATATTTCTGTTGTTTCAAATGATTTCACTACGTGCATTATTGCAGAATTTGCAATACTGTAACATGTTTTTGGACTTAAATCTGGATTACTTTCTAATAATGAATCATTATCTAAAACAATTGTACATTGAGAATTTTCTCTAATTCTTTTGAGTGCTATTCCTGAATTGAATATTCTTTCCTTTTCATATTTGAATGGCATTACTGCAAATGAGATTAATCCTTTGTCTGCTTCCTTACACATTTCAGAAATAACTGGGGCAATAGCTGAACCTGCTTTTCCAGCTAGATTACTCATTAGTATAATTGTGGAATATTGTGAAATTTTGGACTTGATTTCTTTAGATACTTTGTAAGTTGAACCCCTGATTAACTGAACTGATGGATTAATTATTGAATTTGTAGATACATGAATTGATTCATTTTCTGATGAGAAATCTTTTGAATCGTTACTGATCATTAAGCAATCTGAATTTAGCGTGTTTTTTGCTTCATTTGCCAATTTTGAGCCTACTCCACCTAAGCCTATCACTAATACTGGTTCTTTGACTTGAAAACTCATTCTAATCTTATTCTCTGATTTACATAAAAAACCTTCTTACGTTTTTTTTATCAAATTTTAGATCGAAAAAATTTAGCTTGCGATCTTGCCAATTAGCCTTTTTCTTGTGGCATCTGTAATTTCAACGATATGTGAATCACCTATGTTGACCTTCTCTTGTACTGAGATAGGTTTGTAAGCATAATTTCTTCCTTTGATCCCTTCTTCTGTATTTTCATCAAACAATACTTTTCCTTTCCAACCGATCCATTTTTTGTTGCTTTCAAGGGAGATTTTGTTGATCTGTTCAAAAATTATTTTACTTCTTCGTTTAATTTCTGCTGCATCAATTTGTTTTAATTCTGCAGCATCAGTTCCTGGTCTTGCACTGTATTTTGATAAATTTACTACATCTGGTTTTGTTTCATCCAACAATGACAATGTTTTTTGAAAATCTTCTTCTGTTTCTGATGGAAATCCTACTATGATGTCTGTTGAAATTGTAAAGTTCTCAAATCTACCTTTTGTCTTTTTCACAATTTCTCTAAATGTTTCAGATGTGTGACCTCTTTTCATATCATTTAGTACTTTGTTACTTCCACTCTGAACTGGAATATGTAGGAATTTGAAAACTTTTTCATTATCGTAAGATTCTATCAGTTCTTGTTTAATTCTTGACATATACATTGGATTCATCATTCCAACTCTTACCATGAAATCTTCTGGAATTTCTGAAACTGCATTTACTAATGTCGGTAAGTCAGTTCCAATATCAAAACCGTAACATCCATTATCTGTTGATGTTAGCCATACTTCTTTACATCCTTCTTTAATCTCTGTTTGAACTTGCCTAACAATATCTCCTAATCTATAACTAGAAAGATCTCCTTTGGCCAATTTAGTCTGACAAAATGTACATTCACTCATACATCCACTTGCAATTTCTACAATTCCTACTGCTGAGTTTAGTCTAACTTTTGGCAGCCCTACTTTTGATAAATCTGAATCTTCCAAAGCAATTTGTTTTTTACCACTTAATGTTGAATTAATCACATCTAGTGTTTTACCAAGTGAATTTGGCCCAAGTAAACTTGCATTTTCTGTAAATTTTTCAACATTACTTTGTTCTGCCTTTGGTAAACATCCTGCTACGATTAGTGGTTTTGCTTTTAATGATTTGATTCTATGCATCATTTTATTTGCAGTAGTATCTTTAACTGAACATGTTACAATCAGATTAAGATCTGATTCTGATGAATCTGTTGCTAATGTATGTCCGCCATTAACAATTAACCCTGAAATCATTTCAGAATCTGCAAAGCTAGCAGAGCATCCATATGCCTCAACAAAAATTTTTGCCATAATTTATTTAAACAACGAATCGATTTCTTTGTTACTCATTAGTTTCTTTGAAACTACTAGCTCTCTAATTGTTTTTCCAGTTTTCAGTGATTCTTTAAACAGTTCTGCTGATTTCAAATATCCTATTTTTGGTGTTAGTAACGTAACGATTACTGGACTGTTTTCAATATTCTCTTGTAGTTTTTGCTTATTTGCAGTAAGTCCATCAATTAGATTTGCAGAAAATATTGGTAAGAAGTTTTTTAGCATATCTGTTGATTCCAATACTGGCTTTAACATTCCTGGTAACATTACATTTAGCTCAAATTGTCCACCTTGTGCTGCATATGATACTGCTGTATCATTTCCAATGATGTTAAAACAAATCATGTTCATACATTCAGCTAATGATGGGTTTACTTTTCCTGGCATAATTGATGAACCTGCATGAACTGCAGGAATTCCTAATTCTGCCAAGCCCGCAATTGGACCTGATGCCATTAATCTAATATCATTTGCAATTTTTCCAATTTCTAATGCTAAGTTTCGTAACGCAGCTGATACATTTGCAACTGGTAATTTACTTTGTAAACTAAATTGCATATCTGGTTCAGGTTTTAGTTTAAGGTTAGAAATTTTTCCAAGTTCTGTGATTGCAATTTTTCTATATCCTTTTGGCGTGTTTGCTCCATTACCTACTGCTGTACCTCCTAGTGCAATATTTTGTAATTCTTTTTGTGCTGCAATGATGTTGTTTTTAGCCTTTGTAATTGATGTTGCATAAGCTGCAAATTCACTACCTAATGTAATTGGTAATGCATCCATCAAATGAGTTCTTCCAATTTTTTTAAATGATGAAAACTCTTTAGCCTTTTTAGATAATGATTTAATTAAAATTTCAATTGCAGGAATTGTTTCTTTAAGGTTCATCAAAATTGCCACATGCATTGCAGTTGGGTATGTATCATTACTTGATTGTGACATGTTAACATGATCATTTGGATGTAGGAATTGATGCTGTCCTTTCTTTTTATGCATAATTTCTAATGCGACATTAGATATCACTTCATTAGAGTTCATGTTAAATGCAGTACCTGCACCAGAGTTTATCATATCGACTACAAATTGATCAGTAAATTTTCCTGACAATATTTTATCACATGCTGAAACTATTGCTTTTCCACGTTTTACATCAATTGCTTTTGTTTTCATATTTGCAACTGCTGCAGATCTTTTTATCATAACAAATGCCTCAATCAAATTTTTGTGGGCTTTGTTTCCTGTAACGTGATATTGTTTAATTGCTCGACCTGTAAATGCACCATAATATGCATCTTCAGGAATTTTGACTTTTCCCAGAGAATCTTGATCTATGCGAAATTTCATGTTGACTTTACATTTTTACTTCTATTATTCATTCCTTTTCTAATCATTCTATATTTGTAGAATTATGTTTTCATCTAATTTAGTACTAGTAAGATCGTTAGCACCATGAAAACTCTGGTTTGATATTTATATCTCCTTTTCGGGATTTGTACCATGAATAAGAAAGTTAGTATGCTCTTCACAATTGCAGCAGTAGCTGTAATGGGAGCAACCTTATTCGGAAGCACATACACAAATACCCAAATTAGTGGACAAGGACTCGACATCAACAAAATGGATGTTGACGTACTTGAACAAATCCATCAAATGGGCGGTTTACAACTCGTAATGCCTCAAGCATTCGCAGAAACTGATTGTGGTGCACTTGCAGATACTGGACGAACTGTCGTCGAGTTTAATCTAACTGGTGAAAGTGTCGAACTTCCAATTATGGGAGGAAAAACCTACAACGCCATGACCTTTAATGGCCAGGTCCCAGGACCAACATTAAGAGTTACACAAGGTGACGTTGTACAAATGACATTAGTTATTCCAGCAGATGAAGTAACCGGTCACGGTAACGATATGCACGCATCACAAATGTCAGCAACATACTTTGATTCTGTTAACCCAGGAGAGACAAGTCAATATTGCTACATTGCTGAATCAGCTGGTGTTTTCAAATACCACTGTTCTGGTGTTCACTTAGCAGGTATGGATCAACACGTTCTTTCCGGCATGTACGGAATTGCAATCGTTGACCCAGCTAACGGATACAAGAAATTAATGGTCGAGAAAACTAGCGGCAGCGGTGAATTAGACAGAATGTTCTATGATGCAGATGCACTAGAGTTCACACTCCAATACAATCAATTGTACCTTACCGCAGACGGTAACTATGATGCAGGCGCAATGTTTGCACATCAAAACACCGCAACTGTAGTTAATGGAATGCAATTCGGTTATGTACCAAACATGGCACACAACTTACTTGTAAATGGTGATACCAACAAAAACATCTTTGTTGCACAACCATGGAATGGACTTGAACACGAGCAATACCAATCACAACTCTTGTTTGTTGAAAATGATCAACACGTGAGACTCTTTATTGAAAACCATGGTAACGAACCAGTTTTCTTCCACATTGTTGGAGAAATCTTGGATAGAGTTGTCCAAGGCAATAGAGTACAATCCGCAGCAACTGAAACATGGTTACTCGGTGGCTCACAAAACATGATTGTTGATTTAGTCTTTGATGAACCAGGTGTATACGCAGCAGTAAACCATGATTATGCAGCAATTTACACTGGCGCAGCAACAATCTTTGTTGCAGGTGATCCATTCGGCTTGAACCCAGTTCTAGTCGATGCTGAGATTATCCCAGCACCAGTTGCATCTTATGCATATGTTTTAGGCAATCCAAGTGATGCCGTTCCTCCAACTGGAGCTAACAGTATTGCCCACCCTGCAGTAAACATTCACGGTTTATACACTGATGAAGTAGCTTCTGAATTGAAAGACAATGGTGTAATTCCACTCTGGGAAGTAATTCCTGTAGTAGCTGGAATCCTCACTGGTCAATAAACTATAATATTTTTTCATTTTTTTAATTTTTTAATGAATTATATGCCGCATTTCATTTTGGAGTTTAATGAGTTTTGAAGATTCTGTACTTATTTGTGATGAAGTAGATCCAGTTTTAACAAAAATTTTAACAGACAATGGTTTAAAAATTTCTTATGAACCTGAAATTACTCCAGAACAAATTTTAGAAAAAATTTCCACTTTCAATATTATAATTGTAAGAAGTAGAACTACAATAACAAAAGAAATGATTGACAAAGCTGATAATTGTAAAATTATTGCACGTGTTGGTGTTGGACTTGATAATGTTGATCAAGAAGCTGCTAAGACAAAAAATATCCGTGTAATTAATGCTGTAGAAGGTGCAATGAATGCAGTTGCTGAATTAGTTTTAGGTCTAATGTTATCTTTGGCAAGACAAACTGCTAGAGGTGATAGAGCAATACGTGATGGAAAATGGCTTAAAAAAGAACTAAAGGGAACTGAACTTCGTGGAAAATATTTGGGAATTATTGGTTTAGGTAATATTGGAAAAAGATTGGCTAGACTTGCACGTGCACTTAACATGAATATTATTGGATATGATGTAATGCCAATTGATGAAGAATTTGCAAAAGAAGTTGGTTTGATGAAATCTGACTTGAATACATTATTGCAAAGTTGTGATTATGTATCTATTCATGTTCCATTGTTAGATTCTACTCATCATTTACTGAATGCAGAAAAAATGTCAACTATGAAAAATACTGCAAAAATTATCAATACTTCTAGAGGCGGTGTTGTTGATGAGGAAGCATTGTATGATGCAATCAAAAATGGCACTTTAGGTGGTGCAGCTTTAGATGTATTTGAAAAAGAACCTGCTATTGGAAACAAATTGGCAGAACTTGATAATGTAATTTTGACTCCTCATATTGGTGCTCAAACAAAAGAAGCCCAATCTTTAGCTGCAAATGTGATTGGCGAGAAAATTATTCAGATTCTTCGTGGTGTAATTTAGTTTTTTAATTCTGATTCGTGCCTAAGTATTTCAAATATTCAAAAAAATTGACTTTTACGTGATTAATAATCATCTCTTTGATTTTAACACCCTTTTTGAGGTAAAAATTTGTGTTACAAGAAAAAAGTTTTCATAATTTAAAGTCTGAAACTTTACATTTTCCTAATGTGAATTCATTAATGAAAATTTCTTTGGGTTTGATTCTGTTTACAATGCTTTCTACAGTTTTAGTTTATGCTGAAACTTCATCAGATATTACCTCTGTTCAAATAATTGAAAATGCTTATGTTCAAAATAGTGGCCATTTTGTTGATAATTCCTTATTTTCTTCTTCACCTGGAATGACAATTACAATTATGAATAATGATTCTGTTTCTCATACTTTTGTTAGTGGGGTTTCTAATTCAAACAATGCTGGTCTGGTATCATCTTATGATGACTATTTGATTTGCGAATTAAATGAAAAGGTTAAGCCATCTAGTAATAATTATGGTTCTGATGATAATTTGTGTGATTTTAACAAAGATGATAGAATAATTACTGATGTAATTCCTCCTGGTGATTCTACATCTTTTCTATTAAGTGATCTTGGAACTTATAGAATTATTGATCCTGATTATCCATGGATTGAATTCGTTATCTATGTTTTTCCTGATTCAAACTCTTCTAATAATATTAATTCTGGTTTTCCTGTATATGATAGA
>CALCPD010000058.1 GCA_937897875.1 uncultured Nitrosopumilaceae archaeon | reverse complement strand
CACAGAATGCTTGACCCAAAAACAGTCATCTTGATTTTTGCATCAGGAAAACTAGTTTGTGTTGGAGCTAAATTAGAGACTGAAGTATACAGATCTGTAAACAATGTCCATTCATTATTAGAAGAAAAAGACTTGATGGTATACGATTAATTTAAAAGAATTATTTGTAAAAAATTAATTTATTTTATAGGACTTCCCAAGGCAACATCTTCAGTTACAGTTAACCAATAGGGTTTGTCATCAACATCTGCAGCTAATAACATTGCATTTGATTCAACTCCAGCCATAGTTTTTGGTTCCAAGTTTGCAAGAACAATTACAGTTTTTCCAACAATATCTTCAGGTTGAAAATATTGTGCACCTCCAATGATAACATCTCTTTGATCATCCCCACCTAAATCAATTCTACCTTTAATTATTCGAGATTTACCCTCAATAGATTCAGTTGCAATTATTTTGGCAACTCTAAGGTCAAGTTTTGCAAAATCATCATAAGACACAGTAGTCATAATTTATCTAAATTTATCGGCTTAAAATGAATTTGCATTATTGTAATTCTTTTTTTGTAATTCCACTAGTTTCAATTTCATATTTTAAGGCAGCTGGTAATTCCAAGTATTTTTTGTTAACAAGTTCAATAACCTGATCATCAGGAACATTGACTTTTTGTAACAATTTACCACGTTGATGAGCATATGCATTTTTCCAAAAAGTTCCAGCATCAAAAGTTTCAATTTTTGTCATATAGCAAGTAAATTTAGTGTTCTTTTAAATTTTAAGGGACTGTGACGGAAGAATGGTCAAGGCCATTAGAACCGGAGTTAATGTTCTGGATTTTAGGCGTTGGCCCATCACAGTCTGTTTCATTACGAAGTGGAATCTAATATATTTGATACAAAATGAATTGAATTAAAGATGGCAACTATTGTGGTTCAAACAGAAATTAATGCCACACTAGAGAAGGTATGGGAAGTTATTTCAGATATAGATAATGAACCAAAATTTTGGAAGGGTACGAAGGAAGTAAAAACACTATCAACAGAAGGAAACACAATCAAAAGAGAAATTACAATAGCATTTAGAGACCAAAAATGTTTACAGGAAATTCAATTAAAACCAAAAGAATCGATTAGAGCAAAATTCACAAAAGGTATTTTGAATGGAACAAAAGTTATCACATTAATTCCTAAAAATAACAGCGTGCTTATTGAGACATCTTGGGACATTAAATTATCAGGTATGATGAATATGTTTACAGCAGTAATAAAAAATCATATTAAAAGTGGAACAGAGCAGGCATTGAAAAGTATCAAGGAAGAAATTGAGAAATAAAACATGGAATTAATCATCGAAGTAATCACATACATGATTGTAGCAATTTTAATTGGAATTTGTGGTGCATGGATATATTTAATCAAATCAATGATTGAGACATTTACATTAACACCATATTTGGATAAATTTGAAAATACAAATAAAACAACACCAAAAGTTTCAATTATTCTACCTGCACGAAATGAAGAAAAATACTTAGCAAGTTGTTTAGACTCATTAATTGATCAAGATTATGAGAACTATGAAATCATAGTAATTGATGATTCATCAGAGGATTCTACAGGAGACATAATAGCAAATTATTCAAAGAAAAATTCCAAAATAATACATGTTTCTGCAAATAAAAAACCAGAAGGATGGATGGGTAAAAACTGGGCATGTATGGAAGGGTATAATCAATCTACAGGAGAATTATTGTTATTTACAGATGCAGATACAAAACATTCAAACCAAGTAATATCATTATCAGTATCACATTTACTGAGTTTACAATTAGATGCATTATCAGCAATTCCAAAATTACTTACATTTGATTTTTTAACCAAGGTGTCATTACCAATGATATCAACATTTCTACATACAAGATTTTCAGCAATTAACGTGAATAATCCAAAGAAAAAGGCAGCATATTTTTTTGGAAGTTTTTTCATCATTACAAAAAAAACATACGAACAAGTTGGAATGCATGAAGGAGTCAAACATGAAATAATCGAAGATGGTGCATTAGGGAAAAAAGTGAAAGAAGCAGGTCATAAAATGAGAATTGTTAGAGGAGACCACCTAATAGATGCAGTTTGGGCCAGAGATTCAAGTACATTATGGCAAGCATTGAAAAGATTAATGATTCCACTTTATTTACAAAGTGAAAAAATTGCAATTGGAAGTTTTCTTGCAGTATTATTTTTATTATTTATCCCATTCCCAATTTTTGCAATTGCAAATTTCATTCCAATTGAATCAATGTCTACAAAAATATTATATGTCTCAGCAGCAATTGCATCTGCGTTAATTTACACAGGTGCAGTAATCGAAGTAAAAATGGGATTGAAATTGAAATTAATTCATGCTTTATGTGCTCCATTAGGAGGATTAGTTGTTACTTTAGGATTTTTTACAGGATTAATTCAAGCTAAAGGTTCATCATCAGTATCATGGAGAGGAAGAAGTTATTCAATGAAAGATCATACACAAAGTTCGCTCAGCATATAGAAGAAAAGTAATACTTTACATACAAATAAGAAAATAACCATCACATGGATAAATCAGGAGTATTTGTAGGTGCAACAGTAGGAAGCATTAGCGTATTTATCATATTTACAGCACTATTCATCCTACCAGTAGAATCAGATGAAACTGCAATACAGATGCAAAATCAAATAGACAAAAATGAATTACAAATACAAAATCAAATAGATGCAATCAATAATATTATTTTAACAGAATCAAAAACGTTGTCATTAATTGAAATTTTTGAAAAATCAGAACCAGGGGTCGTCAGAGTCAACACACAAAGAAATCAAACAATTAATGATGTAGGGGGAGTAGGATCAGGTTTTGTATTTGATAAAAAAGGACACATAATTACAAACGCACATGTAATAGATGATTCAACAAAAACAGTTGTTACATTTTTAGACGGTAGATCATATAATGCAGAAATAATTGGAATTGATCAGTACACAGACATTGGCGTAATCAAAGTTAATGCAGATTTAAAATTATTACAACCATTAACCCTTGGAGATTCATCCAATCTACAAGTAGGAGAACCAATTACGGCAATTGGTAACCCATTTGGACTATCAGGTTCTATGACATCAGGAATAATTAGTCAAATGGGAAGATTACTTCCATCAGGTTCAGGATATTCAATTCCAGATGTAATTCAAACAGATGCAGCTATTAATCCAGGGAATTCAGGCGGACCATTATTGAACATGAGAGGAGATATTGTAGGAATTAACACTGCAATACAATCGACAACAGGTGAATTTACAGGAGTAGGATTTGCAATACCATCACAAACAGTTGCAAAAATTGTTCCAACTTTGATCAGTGAAGGAGAATACAATCATCCATGGATTGGAATTTCAGGTAGAGACATAGATCCAGATATGGCAAACGTGTTAGGATTAAAAGATGCATTAGGATTTCTAATTATCACAGTAGTAGAAGATAGTCCAGCATCAGATGCAGGGTTAATTGGATCAGATAAAACGATAGAAGTAGATAGTAGGGAATACCCAGTAGGAGGAGACATAATTCTGGCAGTAGATGGAATAGATGTGAGAAAAATAGACGATATTTTGATACATCTTCAAAGAGTAAAAACAGTAGGAGATGAAATGAACTTAGAGATTTTAAGAGATGGAAGAACCACAAATGTTACAATTGTCCTTCAAGAAAGACCAAATTGAAAAAATATAGATACAAGCATAAATACATCCACTAAAAAATTCTTCTAATGACTAATTTGACATTAGAATCTGAGATCCTAAACAATGTCTTAGAAAATAAATCAATCAATCGTCAAGAAATCATAGATATTTATGAAAACTCAATAAAAAATTCAAAGGATCTATTCTTAACTGCACAAAATTTAAGAATTCAAAATAAAAATAAATCAGTTACATTTTCAAAAAAAGCATTTTTCAACATAATCAATCTTTGTAAAGATACTTGTTCATACTGCACATACAAGGCAGAACCAGGAGAAGAAAAAATATCCTTAATGTCAAAACAACAAATTAAGGAAACATTAGAATTAGCAAAAAAATACAAATGTGTAGAAGCACTTTTTGTAACAGGAGAACAGCCAGAGAAAAAATATTCAGAAGCTCGTAATTGGCTTAAAGAGAATGGGTTCAAATCAACAGCAGAGTATCTGATTCACTCATCAGAGATGGCATTAGAAATGGGACTATTCCCACATACAAATGCAGGAAACTTAAATTTTGATGAAATGAAAGAACTCAAAAAAACAAATGTGTCAATGGGGATTATGCTCGAAAATGTTAGTGAAAGATTAACAAAAAAAGGCATGCCTCATCACTTAGCTGCAAGTAAAAATCCAAAAACGCGATTAAAAATTTTAGAAAATTCAGGAAAATTAGGAATTCCAATGACTACAGGAATTCTTGTAGGGATTGGTGAAACAATAGAAGAAATCATAGATTCAATATTAGCAATTAAAGAGTTGCACAAAAAATATGGAAATATTCAAGAATTAATTTTACAAAATTTTCAACCAAAACCAGATACAATAATGAAAGACGTACCATCAGCTAATGAAGAATATTTTAAAAAAATTGTAGCATTATCGCGAATCATAATGCCTCAAATGAATATACAAATTCCACCAAACTTATCTCCAAAATCATATCAAAGTTTCTTACAAGTAGGAATCAATGATTGGGGCGGAATTTCACCACTAACACCAGATTTTGTTAATCCAGAGTTTTCATGGCCTGAAATAAATCAAGTAGAAAATAATTCAAAAATAGCAGGATTTGATCTAAAATGCAGATTTCCAATATATCCAGAATTTTTTTCTTTTATTAGTAAAAAGTTAAGAGATAAAATAGCAGTTATTCAAAATGAAGAAGGGTACGTAAATGAGGAATATTGGAGATGACAATTAACATAGATTCGCTGTTTAAAAATGCAGATCCAGTAGTATCTGAAATTTTAAACAAGGCATTATCTGAAAAAGAGATCACAGGTAAAGAAGGATTAATTCTATATCAAACAAAAGGAATTGATTTTCATTTAGTAGGACTAGTTGCAGATGAATTACGAAAGAGAAGAGTCGGAAATACTGTATCGTATGTCGTAAATAGAAATATCAATTTTACAAATGTGTGCATTAAACAATGTGGTTTTTGTGCATTCAGTAGGGACTTTAGAGAAGAAGAAGGCTATTTCCTACCAACAGAAGAGATTGTGCGTAGAGCAAAAGAAGCTCATAGTTTAGGAGCAACAGAAGTATGCATTCAAGCAGGATTACCTCCAGATATGGAAGGGGATTTGTATGAAAATATCTGCAGAGAAATTAAAAAAGAGATACCAGACATACACATTCATGGATTTTCACCAGAAGAGATTCTTTATGGAGCAACTAGATCAAATATCTCAATTGATGAATTTCTAAAAAGAATGAAGGAAGCAGGTGTAAATACACTACCAGGAACATCTGCAGAAATATTGGATCAAAAATTAAGAGATATAATTTCTCCAGGAAGAATCACAGTAGAACAATGGGAACAAGTGATTAAAGGAGCCCACAAAATTGGAATAAATACAACATCAACTATGATGTTTGGACATTTGGAAACTTTAGAACAAAGAATCAATCACATGGTAAAATTAAGAGAAATTCAAAAAGAGACAGGAGGATTCACAGAATTTGTTCCATTAAATTTTGTTCATTCAGAAGCACCAATGTACAAACATCAACTGCATGAAGGAATACAACAAGGAGGAAGTGGAAATGATGTCTTACTAACACATGCAGTTGCAAGAATAATGTTCAACAATTCAATAGACAATATTCAAATGTCTTGGGTAAAAGAAGGTCAAAAAATGTCACAGCTACTACTAATGTGGGGAGCAAATGATTTTGGAGGAACTCTAATCAATGAAAGTATATCAACATCAGCAGGTTCAGAGTATGGACAATTGTTAAGACCAAAAGAAATCAGACGAATGGCAAGAGAAATAGGAAGAATTCCAGCTGAGAGAAACACACAATATAAAATGTTAAAAATGTTTGAAACAGAAAATGAAGTAGATGACGGATTAGATAAAATTACAGATTACTCACAATTTGGATCATATGCAGAGTTAATTAAAATTAATAAATTTAGATACAAAAACCCAAGAGAAGAGTAATTGTCAGCCTTAGATAAGGCAATAACCCATTCAAAAAATAAAGGAATAGATGAATTTGAAATCATTGCAATTAAAAAAAACATTACAACAGTAAGAATTACAGATTCAGAAATTGTAGAGATTAAACAAAATTTTGATAAAAATTATGGAGTAAGGTTAATCCATCAAAAAAAAATTACATCATTGCAAACAACCAATATAGAAAATATTACAGACGTAATTGATGAAGGCTTAAAAACAACCATAAAACTCAAACCAAGAAAATTTTGGAAAGGTTTACCCCAGAAGAAAGAAAATATTCGAATAGAAGGAACATTTGATAAAAAATTAAAGCATATTTCAGGCTCAAATGCAACTGATATCGCTCAAAACATGATTAATTCATCTGAAAATAAAAAAATAGATACAATCACAGGTTCACTAAACATAGTCTACGAGGATTTTGAATTAAACAATTCCAATGGACTTAATTTCAATAATGAATCTACATATATTTCAGGAATCATCAATGCAGAATCAGAACATAGCATAACACCAGTTTCAGGAATTGGTCATGCATGTGGTAGAACACTTTCAAACTTTTCCCCAGAACAAATAGGAATAGATGCAAAAAATATGTGCATAAATTCAATTAATCCACAAAAAATTAATTCAGATGAATATACCATAATTTTTGATCCTTATTCAGTGGGAGAATTATTAGCATTTGTGATAGCAGGAAATTTTAATTTTAAAACATTTAAAGAAAAAAAAAGTTGCTTTTCAAATAACTTTAAAAATAAAATAGCAACAGAAGAATTCAATTTAACAGACAATCCACACATACCAGAAGGAATTGGAACAAAATCAATAGATGACGAAGGAACAAAAACTGAAAAAATAAAATTAATAGAAAATGGAATTTTTAAAAATATTTTTTCAAATCTCTATGACAGTTATAAAGAAGGAGAGGAAAAATCATCAGGTAATGCAATTAGAATGGGTTCACCCATGGGAAGAAGTGCAGATCCAATTCCAATTTCAGCACCACATAATTTAGTTATTACAGCAGGTAGTAGCTCACAAGAAGATATGATTAGAGAGACTAAACACGGTTTGTTAGTGGGAAGATTGTGGTACACATATGCAGTAAATCCAATTAAAGGAGATTTCTCATGTACTGCAAGAAGCGGAATACAAATAATAGAAAATGGAGAAGTGATAGGGCCAGGAAGATCAGTAAGAATAGTGCACAATCTTACAAATTTATTAAATAATATTTCAGACATAGGAAAAGATCAAATCAGAGTAATGCAATGGGCATCATTACCATCAATTACGCCATCAATTAAAGTTGAAAATATTTCAGTTAGTTCAATTTAAAATAACAAAATTAGGCACAAATTATTTAAAAAAAGTTGTGATTAAGTACAAAATATATCCTGTGGCCAAAATTATACCCATAGTTCGATTAATTATTTTAGTTTTTAATCCAATCAGTAATGAAAGACTAAAGATGATCATAATTGCATAATCCACATAAACATCAGCAGTAATCAGAACTCCCCCAAGTGCAGCACCAACTCCCATTATCATTAAAATATTATAGATATTGCTTCCAATAATATTGCCAATTCCAATATCACTATGACCCTTACGAATTGCAATTATAGAAGTAATTAATTCTGGAAGAGAAGTTCCAATTGCAATCACAGTTAATCCAATAATTTTTTCAGACAAACCTAATTCAGTTGCAATAACTACAGCATTGTCAACTGTAAGTATAGCACCAATATACAAAACAATGACACCAATTCCAATGAAGCCAATAGATTTTAGATAAATATTATTTTTATTAGAATTAGAATCATCTGTATGTTTTTCTCTATGTTTTAATGCAGTTCTAAAAGTATAAACTGCAAAAACACCCAATCCAACAAGAAGTAGAACACCATCATATTGAGAAATCTCACCATCAACAGAAAGTAAAACAAGTAATGCAGAAACACCCAACATTATTGGAATTTCTTTTCTTAATACAGATTTTTGAACTGCAAGTGGAACAAGAATTGCTGCAACACCTATAACCATTCCAACATTAGCAATATTACTTCCAATAATATTTCCCAAAATGATTGCACTATGATCTCCAGCAGCTGCAATACTTGCAGCAAGTTCAGGAGTAGAAGTACCATATGCAACAATAGTCATACCAATTACAAGATTACTAATACGAAATTTTTTAGCAATAGCAACACCACCGCTAACTAACCAATTTCCACCAAAACAAAGCATTACCAATCCAATTAATAATAACACCGCACTCAGAATGATTTCCATAATCAAATTTTAGATAGTGGTGGTTTAAAGGAGATGATTCACTATAATTTTACAAGTTTACCAATTCAAGTTAAGTTCAAAAAATATCCAACAATGAAGAAATTATATCAGAAATAGGAATAAAAATACAAAACTAGGTGTAAAAAAACCACCTAGAAGGATCAAAAATAAACTAATCAAAGACTAATAAGGTAATGTACCGTACCATACAGTATAATGAAAGCAAGACTAACTTATGTCCCATTAGAAGTGGCAGATCAATTTGAAGACTTCATCATAGAAAGAGAAGAACAAGTTCTAGATGCAGTAAAAGCAAGAACCAGAGATTTCAGCACGTTATCTTTGTTAAAGTTGTTATATCAACTCAAAGGAAATCCAATGACATTTTCACATCTATATTCCAAATCAAAAATTAGAATGAAAAGATCATTTTTGAATTACCTGCATCTTTGTGTAAACTATAACTTCATCGAAAAAGAAGCAGTCGGACCAAATGTAATCTATACAATTACAGATAAAGGAAGATTAATGTTAAATCTATTTATGCAAAAAAGTAATTAGACAGAGCATATCGATGCAAACTGTGCAAAAAGGATTTCCAGAAGCTGAAGTATTTACAATCAAAAAAGTAGAATTAAAAAGTCCAATAATTTTTGCAGGATTTGTAGGTGCAGGATTAGTAGGCCCTTTAGCAATCAATCACATAATTACAGAATTAAAAATGACAGAAATTGCAGTAATGAGATCAAAATATCTTCCACCATCAACAGTTTTCATGAGAGGCAGACTACGTCATCCTTTTAGATTTTATGCGAATTCGGAAGGAACAGTTTGTGCAATAATTTGTGAAATTACATTAAGAATGGAAGGATTGTATTCACTAGTATCATCAATTTTAGATTGGGCAGAAAACAATGGTTCAAAAGAAATAGTAATTTTAGATGGAGTTGCAAGTACAGAACACGATGATAAAGCATATTGTGCAGCAGAAGAAGATTTGGTTAGAACAATGGCAGATAAAGATATCAGCTTAATCCCTCAAGGATTCATCACAGGGATTCCAGGAGGCATACTAAATGAATGCCTAGTAAGAAAAATTCAAGGATTAACACTATTGGCAAAAGCCAACAAAATAGAGCCAGATTCAGGAGCAGCTGCTACACTAATTGAAGCATTAAACAGATTTTATGAAATGGAAATTGACACATCAGAACTTCAAAAAGAAAAAGAAAGAATTCATTCAGAATTTAGTGAATTGTCTCAGAAATATGTAGAGCACAGAGAAGAAATATCTGGAATGTATATGTGATCGAAGTGACAGGCAAATTCTTTTATTCATAATAAATGCGGAACAAACTATGGCTTTAACATACAAAAAAGCAGGGGTAGATATTTCAAAAATTAAACAAAGCCAAAAAGCAATTGGAAAATTAATCGTATCAACACACAAACTTCAGAAAAAAGCAAAGATGACACATGGATTTGGACATTATGCAGGAATAGTTGAAATTCCAGGTGGAAAACTTTTAGCTACACATACAGATGGTGTTGGAACTAAAGTAGTAATTGCAAATATGATGAAAAAATACAACACAATAGGAATTGATTGTGTTGCAATGAATGTAAATGACATAATCTGTATTGGTGCAACACCAATATCATTTGTGGATTATATTGCAGCAAATAAAAACGACGTACCAATATTTAAAAAAATTGTAGAAGGATTAGTAAAAGGAGCAAAAAAATCTTTGATGCCAATTGTTGGTGGAGAAACTGCAATTATGCCAGACGTAATTGAAGGTAAAGGATTTGCATTTGATTTAGCAGGAATGGTTGTAGGTCTATTAGATAAAAAAGATATGATTTTAGGAAATAAAATTAAAGCAGGTGATGCAATTATAGGAGTAAATAGTTCAGGAATTCATTCAAACGGATATTCACTTGCAAGAAAAGCTTTGCTAACAAAATATTCAGTTAAAGACAAAGTGAAAGGAGTTGGAACAATAGGAGATGCATTGTTAAAACCTACAGAAATTTATACAAATCCAGTTCTCGAAATTAATCAAAAATGCAAGGTAAATGGACTAGCCCATATTACAGGAGGTTCATTTACCAAACTATTACGCCTCAAAAACATAGGTTATCAAATAGATTCACTTCCAAAAATACCTCCAATAATGGGACTAGTAGAAGAACAAGGAGTCAAACCAGAAGAAATGTACAAAACTTTCAACATGGGAGTGGGATTCTGCATAATGGCACCAAAAGATCAAGTTAGTAAAATTGAATCAATATTTAAAAAACATAAGATCAAAAGCCAGCAAATAGGTCAAGTAATTTCTAAAAAAGGAGTTTCAGTAAACTCAATAAAAATTGCTTAACTTAACACCATAATTCAGATTAAAAACAAATGCTAGAATTACAAAATAGAATTAAATCTTGAATGGTTGAATTTTATGAGTATGATTTTGAAATCTTTCTAAAATTAATTTTTCTTGTTTCAAAGGAGCTAAGGATTTCATAACACTATCAACAAATTCATCAATTCGTTGTAATCTTTTGTTTACTACACTATGAGGTAGTAGTTTCAATGTATCTTGATATTTTAATCGGGTCATGACCATGAAAGCCCTATCAATTAATTCATTTTGAATCCAATCAAGTAATGCTTCCCCTCGTTTTGTTAGAATTCCTTTTTTTGTTACAATGGTTTTCATTTCATTAATTTCATCTATTGCAATCAGTTTGTTAGATTCAAAAAGTTCTATCAAATTATCAAACTGCTTTTGACTTTGTGCTTTGTCTAATCTTTTGTAACGTTTGACATATCCATCTGTTTTCATATCCAAATATCCCAACTCAACTAATTCCTTACAGGCAGGAATTATGCGTGCTTTATCGCCTTTTACGAGCCTACACAGGTCATTGGTATTAATCCAATCATTGGTAAAACTCAATATTCTATCATCATAAATTCCAGTCAAGTGGTCTTCATTCAAAGACCTTTACTTAAATCAGTTTACTAGATGTAATTTCCATGTCGTAACTACAAACTGTATTTCATATCACCAACAAGGTATCATCTTATATTACAGATTTCTTTGATTTTACTAGATAGCAATGAGTGATGCCCATTTTATTGAAACAATAATTGGTGTAGGAATACTACTTTTTGCAGCAAAATTAATGGCAGAACTTTTCCTCAGATTAAAACTTCCAATTGTATTAGGCGAATTATTAGCAGGAATGATTGTTGGCCCATTTGCATTAGGGGCGTTTTTTGTAATTGATGGGAAGCAATTACTTCAGATAAATGATGAAATTAGAATATTAGGAGAAATGGGTGCAATCGTAATTCTGTTTATGGCAGGATTAGAAATGACACCAAAAGAATTTCTTAAAGGAGGAAAAGCGTCGTTTACAGTAGGAACGTTGGGAGTGGTTGTTCCATTTTTTGCAGGATTAGCAGTTTTCCAAATGTTTGGATTTGATGCATTACAATCAATGTTAATTGCAACAGCGCTTACAGCAACAAGTATTGCAATTTCAATTCAAGTCTTAAGTGAATTTGGAAAAATTAAAACTCCAGAAGCTAGATTGATCATAGGTGCCGCAGTAGTAGATGACATATTAGCAATTGCGGTATTATCAGTAGTATCATCAATTGCAGGATCAGATGGCGGAGTAGATAACATAGACATCACAGAAGTTACAATTACAATTTTGAAAGTATTAGGATTCTTTGTAATAATGTTAGTAGTTGCAGTTGTAGTAATACCAAAAATAATTACACCAAGATTATGGAAAGCAAAAGGCAGTGTAGAAGGAATTGCAACAGCGTCTTTCTTTGGTGCAGCAGCACTTGCAGGATCTATTGGATTATCGCCAATAGTAGGAGCGTTTGCTGTAGGAATGGCACTGTCAACAACAAAAGTATTTGAGAAAATTGAAAATTATATTGGAAAAATAGGATTGATTTTTGCACCATTATTCTTTGCAATTATCGGAGCACAAGTAGACTTGAGAGCAGTTAATTTTGAGATTTTAATGATAAGTGCTGTAGTTATTGTAATTGCAGTTGTAACAAAATTGGGCGGTTGTGGATTACCTGCAATATTCTTTTTGAAAAGTAAGGCACAAGGAATGAGAGTAGGTATTGGTATGATTTCAAGGGGAGAAGTAGGATTAATTGTTGCAGGGGTAGGAGTTACAGCAGGAATTCTCACATCAGAAGTATACTCAACAATAGTAATCATGGTAGCAGTAACAACAATCATCACACCAATTTGGTTGAAAATGGAGTATAGAAAAGAGCAGAAAAACGACAATAATGAATCAAATAAAGCAGTAGAACAAAAATCAGAATAAATTTTAACAGAGATATTTCATCAATAATTATGAATAAACTAGATCCAGAATTATCTAAAGCATGTACTGAAATCACAAAGAATCTTTTAACAATTAATCAACCAACTAAAAAGCAAGTCAAGGAAGAAATTATTAAAATTTGTACAAAATATTCATTAGAAAGAATCCCAAAAAATTATGAAATACTATCAATGGCAAATAATTCAGACTTTGATAAATTAAAAAAAGTATTGATAAGAAAACCAGCTAAAACAGCATCAGGAGTATCAGTTGTAGCATTAATGCCAAAACCATACGCATGTCCACATGGAAGATGCACATATTGTCCAGGAGGAATTGAATTTAATTCTCCAAATAGCTATACAGGAAAGGAACCATCATCATTAAATGCAATTCAAAATGAATTTGATCCAAAATTACAGATCACATCAAAAATTGAAAAATTAATTGCATTTGGTCACGATCCATCAAAAATGGAAATTGTGATTGTAGGAGGAACTTTTCTGTTTATGCCAAAAGATTATCAAAAAGATTTCATTAAATCATGTTATGATGCACAAAATGGAATAGATTCGGAAAATCTAGAAGAAGCTAAATCAAATAACGAACACGCAGAAATAAGAAATGTAGGATTTACAATTGAAACAAAACCAGATTATTGCAAAAAAGAACATGTAGATTTAATGTTAAGTTACGGAATTACGAGAGTCGAAATAGGAGTTCAATCATTACAAGAAAGAGTTTACAAAATCATCAATAGAGGACATGATTATAATGATGTAATAGAGTCATTTCAAATTTCAAAAGATGCAGGATACAAAATTGTTGCACATATGATGCCAGGATTACCTACCATGACACCAGAAGGAGACATTGCAGATTTTAAAAAATTATTTTCAGACTCACAATTACGTCCAGATATGTTGAAAATTTATCCGTCACTAGTAATTGAAAATACACCATTGTATGAAGAATACAAAGAAGGAAAATACACTCCATATTCAGATGAAGATATGATCAAAGTATTAACAGAAGCAAAAAAGAACATTCCAAAATGGGTGAGAATTATGAGAGTACAAAGAGAAATATCACCAAAAGAGATCATAGCAGGACCAAAATCAGGTAACTTGAGACAAATTGTACATCAAAATCTTGCAAAACAGGGATTATCATGTAAATGTATTAGATGTAGGGAAGCAGGATTAACAGATAAAAAAATAGGAAGTGAAGACATAAAATTAACTAGAATAGACTATGACTCTTCAGGAGGAAAAGAAGTTTTCTTATCGTATGAGGACAAAAATGAATCAATTTATGGATTTTTGAGATTAAGAAAACCAAGCAGTGAAGCACATAGGGATGAAATTAATGAAGACACATGCATAGTTAGAGAAATTCATGTATATGGAAAATCATTAAAATTAGGTGAAAAAGAAACAGATGAAATTCAACATTCAGGGTTGGGTAAAAATTTGATGAAAGAAGCTGAAAAAATATCTAAAGAAGAATTTGATGCAAAGAAAATACTAGTGATTAGTGCAGTAGGTACAAGAGAATATTATCAAAAAATAGGGTATTCGTTATATGGGCCATACATGTCCAAAATATTGAATTAGTGAAAAGAAATGTCAGAAGAAAAAATTATCGGTAAGGGAACATGGATAGATAAATTAGCAGCAGAATTAATTGAACGTGAAAAAAAAATTGGAAGAAATTTAGATCTAATAAGAGTAGAAAGCGGTTTAGGTGCTTCAGGAATTCCACACATTGGAAGTTTAGGAGATGCAGTCAGAGCATACGGAGTAAAACTAGCATTAGAAAATCAAGGATACAAATCAGAATTAATCGCATATTCAGATGATCTAGATGGATTAAGAAAAATTCCAGAAGGAATGCAAGAATTTGGATTAGAAGAACACATTGGAAAACCAGTGTCATTAATACCGGATCCCTATGGATGTCATGATTCATACGGGATGCATATGAGCAGTATTCTTTTAGACGGATTAGATAAAGTTGGAATAAAATATGAATTTAGAAGAGCCATAGACACATACAAACAAGGATTGCTAAAGGATCACATACATACAATATTACAAAACAGTACAAAGATAGGAAACGCAATTTCAGAGTTAGTAGGACAAGAAAAATATCAGAAATATTTACCGTATTTTCCAGTATGTGCAAAATGTAACAGACTCTATACAGCAGAAGCTACAGAATATCTAAGTGACAAAAAGAAAGTAAAATACAATTGTCACGATACAGAAATTGGCTCAAAGATTATCAAAGGTTGTGGTCACGAAGGAGAAGCAGATATTACAAAAGATCTTGGGAAATTAGCCTGGAAAGTAGAATTTGCAGCACGTTGGTCTGCATTTGACATTAGATTTGAAGCATATGGAAAAGATATCATGGACTCAGTAAAAGTAAATGATTGGGTAGCAGATGAAATTTTAGAAGTTCCACATCCTCATCATGTAAAATATGAAATGTTTTTAGATAAAGGAGGAAAGAAAATTTCAAAATCACTAGGAAATGTAATTACAGCACAAAAATGGTTAGAATTTGGGAATTCAAAATCAATTCTATTATTATTATACAAAAGAATAACAGGTGCAAGAGAATTAGGATTTGATGACATCCCAGGTTTGATGAACGAATACAATGAACTTGAAGACACATATTTCGGAAGAATTAAAGTAGACAATCAAGCAAAACTAACAAAATTAAAAGGATTGTATGAATATGTGAATTTACTTAATCCACCAAAGCAATCAAGCATTCATGTAAACTATAGATTATTAATAGAACTAACAAAAATTTTCAAAGAAAATAGAAACGAAAGAGTAATGAAAAAATTAATTGATTACGGTGTAATAAAAAATCCAGAAACAGAGATTGAAAAATTAATTGAAATTGCAGGAAATTACTCAGATGAGTTTGATGAACAAGAAAAAATAGAAGTAAGTTTAGACGATACAGCTAAAAAAGCACTATCAATATTAGTTACAGCATTACAAGAAGAGGAAGAACCAGAGGATATTCAAAATACCATATATCAAATTGCAAAATCAAATGATGTCCAACCAAAAGATTTCTTTAAAATACTATATCAAATAATTCTAGGAACATCCAGAGGACCAAAAATAGGCCCATTTATCACAGACATAGGTAGAAAGCAAGTTGCTAAAACACTTTCAGAGTATATCTAATCATGGTGCACGGTGAACATAATAAAAGTAGGAATAGTGGAGGATTTGCACTAATAATTTTAGGTGCATTAATGTTAATTGTTGGACCTCAAGAAGCAATTGTTCCAAAAAGTATGAGTGTGATAGTATGGGTAGGTGGAATTGTAATTGGAGGAATTGGATTTTATCTTAAATTTGTTAAAAATAGAGTAAAATCTTAGTAAAGAAAGGTTCATCTTTTGGGAAAATATGTGAGAAATATTGGGATTTTTTAGTAAAAAGAAAGAAGAAGATAAGAAAGACGAGGAAACTATTCTAAAAGTAGAATTAGAAACAGAAGTAGAACAGCTTCAAAAAGAATTTAGAATAAAACAAGAAGAAATAACAAAAATTACTGAAAAAATTGAAACCGTAAAGAGCGAATATGATACAACAGTCAGCAATCTTATGTCAATTAAAAAAGAATTCAATCAAAAAAAGATGGAATTAGACGTAGTTCAAAGAGAATATAGAGAAACACGAGAAAAAATTAAAAATTCCCAACAAATCAAAGATACAAAATCAATTAACGAATTTAATAAAACTGAAAAAGAATTCAAAAAAATAAAAGAAGAATTAGATAAAATGACAAAAGAGCATGAAAAAATTAAAAATGAAATAACAAATGGGCAAACCAGTTTACATGGAATAAGAAAACAACAAGTAGAAGTAGGGAAAGAACTGGATGAAGCAAATTCTAGATTATACAACGCTAAAGAGGAATTAAATAAAAAAGAGAAATTTCAAGATACAAGTGTACTGACTCCTAAAGAAAAAAAAGATATGAAAGTTGAAAGTCAAACTAGCAAAAATAGTGCAGGAGTCATAGAGGCGGCAAGTATAGTTGTAGGATCATTAAAATCAAAATTAACTACAGCACAAAAAGAATTAGAGCAGATACAAGGACTATTAGAAGAAGAAAGAGAAGCACATAAAAAAACAAGACAAGAATTAATGAAAATTAAATCAAAAACACAATAAATTTAAAACTATACATTATTGAAAAAAAGTTTCCATTTTAATTTAATTTCTTCTTCAGTTTGACCTAAATCATAAAGAGGTGAAGTTACTTCAGAAACGGATGAAACATCAACAATCACAATAGAATTAATCGGGCTTTTAATTCCATTAGTTCGATAATGATTAAGAATTTTAACATACAAAGGTGTATTTTTAATTATTTTAGCAGTTCCTATAAACAAATAACCTTTACGAGATAAAGGATCAATTACATTAATTTCTACAAAAGGATTATTTTGTAAGTTCATCACGGTATCAGGAGAACGAATATTTGCAAATGCAAGAAGGTTATCAGACCATGCAATTATAGTTCCTTTTGGAGATATGTTGGGTTTGCCATCGGAAGAAACTGTAGCAACATAACCAAGTTTTTGAGAATTTAAAAAAATCTTGATTTCAGAAGTAATAGTAGTCAATATTATTTCAAATTAATCGAATGTAATTAATTTTGAGGATTAACGCATGAATTCAGCCATTTCAATAGAAAAGAAAAAGAATCCAATACCGCCTCCAATCATTGCAATCCATGCAACAACTTGTTGCTTCTTAGTCATATTCAAAAAAAAATAAACTCATTATTGAATCTAATTGATATTTTCAGACAGTTATAATTAGAATGACCATAAACAAGTAGTATTGGCAAGCATCAAAGATATTGGTAAATTATTTGTATTTGTGATAGGAGGGTTAGTAGCCATAATAGTAGGCTCATTTATGATTAGAGGCACAATGCATATGTGGGATAATGTAGATGATGAAAAAAAGGATACAGGAAATAAGGACTAAAAAGTAACAATTTTCAAGTAAAAACAGAATTGCTTCAAGACTCTACAATTAGAAAATCATTAGATAATTACATTAAAAGAAGAATTAAAGAAATTCCTACTGAAATTGAACAAACTTTTCCAAATATCAAAAAAATTTGGAAGTGTAATGATGAATTAGATTTTCTTTATGGGTACTATGTTGGAAAAATTGAAGAAGGATCACTACATTACTTGCTCAAAGCAACACGTGCATCAGCAGGAGGGTATGTGGATACTTTTGAAATTAGAGGAATCATTGAAGAAAATAGAAATCAATTACAAGAAACAATCAAAAATGCATTAGATTAGTGAACTAGAAATACTACATTAATCATAACAAATCATGGTAGGACCACAAGATGGAGGATTCGGCTTTGATCAATCTAAAAAATACACAGAAGTTGAAAATATTGAAGAAGTATGTGTTCAATGCCAAGCTGGTCAACATAAAAAATGTCTAAAAAAATTAAAAGAAAAAGAAGTATGCGAATGTGAACATTGTATGATCTACGGATAAATTTTTAGAACTAAATTAGTTGGGGAACAAAATTTTCATCAATCCAGACACCAACAACTTCAGCATCCAAATTCCAAGATTTCACAAGTTCCACACTTTTTTTAATATGAGTAAAATGCTCATCATTAGAAACAGGGTTTCCAGCACATCCAAAATGACCAGATATTACAATATGAGAAGATTTATGGTTAGACACAGAAATCATTACACTTTTTTTGATGGATTCAACATCGCCATCAGAAATCACCTTATCAATTCCAGGTGCAGTAATAGTATCAACGAAATCTACAGAATACTTTTCTTTAATTAAATTAATCATTGGAATTTGAACTCTACCATCCATACAAGACAAGGAGGTTGCAAAGGATTTTTCGCTCATAATACTTACAATATTCCTAACAATATTTCCAAATATTAAATTTTACAAAAAGAGGTCTTTTTATAAAAAAGGATTAATTTTCAATATCATATCTAAGAAGTATTTCATCAGCTTTTCTCAATAATTCTATAATGATGAGATTAGCATGAATTTCATTTTGATATATTCCAATGTAAGACGTAAGCATGTCTTTTGAAGTTGGAAAAGATTCATGTTTTGGGAGTTCTTTTTCAAAATCATCAATAGAATTTTGAAGTGATAGATTTCTTTTTTCTAATTTATTTTTGGATTCTCCAATTAATTTTTCAACAGTGGGATCTAATTTTGTCACTAATCTATAGTGATTTTCTTAAATTTATCTATGATCCTTTTAGAATTTTTAGGCAAAAAAACAATTAATTATTTTGAGTATTTGAAACAATCAACAGTGTGATCATTCACCATACCAATTGCTTGCATGAAGGCATAACAAATTGTAGGTCCAACAAAAGTAAATCCATGTTTTTTTAGATCAGTACTCAATTGTTCAGAAAGAACAGTATGTGTAGGAATATCAGAATAGTTATGGAATGAATTCCTGATGGGTTTATTATTTACAAATCTCCACAAATATTGATCAAAGGAACCAAATTTTTGTTGGATTTCAATAAATTTTTTAGCATTACTAATTGCAGAGTTAATTTTTAGTTTATTGCGAATAATTTTTTCATTTTTTATCAATTTTTCAACATGATTTTGAGTGTATTTTGAAACTGCAACAACATCAAAATTAGAAAAAGCATCACGATACCCCTCTCTACGATTAAGAATTGTGCTCCAAGATAATCCAGCTTGAGCACCCTCTAGAATTAAAAATTCAAATAATTTTTTATCATCATGTTGAGGAACACCCCATTCTATGTCATGGTATGTAATATTAGGTTCATTTTTTGCCCAATCACATCTTTTTTTCATAATTAGAGTGTTAATTAAGACAAAATATTAGTTCTCAGTTATCGAAAGAAATATGAAATTAAATAAGCAGTTACTACAAATTAATAGAAATTTTATTATTTGCTTTATTGCTTCAGCTTCATTATCAGCAGTAGCTGCTCAGCTTTTAGCAGGTTATGAAAATTATCAAAATACCACCATAACAATCATTATTGGATATATCATATATTTTGGATTATTTTCTACTTTGTTTTACATGGACAATAGAAAAAGGTACAAAACTATGGAGTCAAAATTAGTCAAAAAAGAATTATTAAAATTAATTTCATCATTCGGGGTCGGGGAGATAATATACTTAGGAATTAGATGGCCAAGTTTGTATTATTTTTTAGAAATAGGTATTGAGCCATACTTGGCATCAATAATTTCGGAAATTATTGCAACAACATGTTATATGATATCAGTTACAGTATTTCTTAGAAAGACAAAAACATTTTAGTTATTTTGTAAGTTGGGTAACTAAATCAGTAGAGGTAATTAGTCCAATTATTTTTCCATTGTCAGTAACTGCAAGTTTTCTAATTTTTTTACTAGTCATTCTTTTGGCTGCAGCAGAAATTGATTCATCATAATTTATGGTAATTAATGGTGAAGACATAATTTTTTCAACTGGAGTATCAGAGGGCAAATTATGAGATACAATTTTTGTTGCATAATCCCTATCAGTAATAATTCCACTAAGATGACCATCTTTTTTTACAAGAACTGCACCAATACCTCCTTGCTCCATCATCTTTGCTACTTGAAATACAGTAGTTTCAGTATTGACAGAAATAATTGCTTTAGTCATAATATCTTGGACTAGAATCAAATTAGAATCAAAATCCTGACGGCTCATCACTATAGTGAAAAAAGATATTATTTAAGAATAAATAAAATTTCATCAAATTACCAAAATAAGTGAGTAAAGCGGGCACGATCGGATTTGAACCGACGACCTAGCACTCCGCAAGCGCTTGCTCTATCCAAGCTGAGCCACGTGTCCAAAAACATTTTGAAATTGACACTTAATTTGGATTGCTATTACTCAAAGAGGTTTTGCAAAAATATATTGTGTTTCATCAGATTCACGAAACGACCAAGCAGTAGGCAACGAAATATTTTCAATAAACTGCATATTGTTGTTCTCAACAAAACTACCCCACCCAGCCATATTTTTTGGATCAGTAGGGTATTTTTTTGACAAAGTACCAGCAAAAGCCCAACCAGAATTATGGAATAAATTGGAATCAAACATAATTTTATTTAGAATACCTGTTGCTAATTTTAAACCACCCATTTGAGCAAGACCCCCAATACAAAACAAAGGTTTTGTTAAATTCAATGAAGAATAATCAAATTGCGTAGCATCAAAACAATTAGGATTAAAATTAACATGTGTTGTCAAGGATTTTTGAAGATTGACCAGTAGTTCATCTAATTCAATACTATAAGATTCCATACCAATTATCCCACCGCAATAGGCAATTCGTCCGTCACCAGAACCAACATCAATTATTTCAGAATATCCATTTTGTTTTGCAAATAAGGATATTACATATCCAGACATTATCCATGTTGGAGAGAAAGGAGCATGACTTGAATCATGTTGGATACTATTCAACCAGTATTTGTTAATATCACCCTCGTACACAATACAAGAAATATCATCAATCACTTTTTCAAAAGAGTTATAGTAAATTGGATTTTTAGTTGCAAATTCATGAAGTAAATTTAATTCAGATTCGTTAATTGGAAATGATTCAGATTTAGAAATAGGGATTAGTTCTTGAATTTGACTTGTGCCATCATAATCAGATACAAATTGATTTTTTAAATTTACTAAGTTTTTTGCAAGTGTTTCAATCATTAGATAAACCTGAATCATACTGCTTTACAAATTCTTTAGTACTCATTATTTCACGTAATTTTTCATATAACTTAGCCTCATTTTCAATAGTTTCTTTAGATTTTTGTTCAGAATCAAGAGATTGTAAATTTCTAGTAATATTAGAAATAGAGTTTGCAATATTTTTCATAATTTTAGGATGAATTGTAAGATCAAATATTTCAGAAATAAATTTTTCAGCATTTAAAATTTTAGCACAAGAAGAATCATCAAGGTTTTGATCAAATTGTGGTTTGATTACAGAAATCATAGAAGAGATATTTGTAATTTGATAATAAACTTCAACAATTTGATTTGCAGGTAATTGATTTGTAGGATTAATTTCATTAACTAATTTTTCTAATTTAACAAATTCAGAAGTAAATAATTCTAATAAATTATCAGAAGACATTATGAAAAAATTATCTTAAATTTTTAAAAATGTTGGGATTTAGAAATTATTCTTCTTTTTCTGCTTTGTTTACGTAGATGTAAGTCATCAAAGCACCACCAATGATACCACCAATAATTGGACCAACCCAATAAATCCATTGAACTTCCCATAGACCAGCATCACCAGAAATTAATGCAGGAGAAAAGGATCTTGCAGGATTCATGGATGCACCAGTTAATGGTACGCCGACTAAGTGTAACAAGAAAACCATACCACCGATTGCTGCACCATAAACACTCTTTGGTGCTTTTTTGTGTACAGCAGTCATAAAAATTACAACCACTAAGAAGAATGTGAAAATTGCCTCTAAAACAACAGCAGAAATTAAACTACCATTAATGATTTCACTTGGTCCACCATGGGCACCCCAAAGTACTTGTTTTCCAATTTCTGGAAATATTACTGCAAGTGTTGCAGTTGCTATTACTGCACCAATTATTTGAAATAGAATATATCCAATTCCATCTTTGATTCCAATTTTTTTAGTAATCATCATAGGAATAGTTACTGCAGGATTAATGTGAGCCCCTGAAACATGGCCAAATGCATATACCATTAATGCAATTGCACCACCGTGACCCAATGAAATGAAAATTACTGCTTCAGTGGATAACCCTTGACCAAAGTATGCTGCAGCCAAAATTACAGATAATGGACCAAAGAATACTAGTCCAAAGGTTGCAATTGCTTCAGCAAGCCATGCGCGAGTGTTAACCATCAAGCAATCCCCCAAAGATTTCAATATAAACAATTGGATTAAGATTGGATCATAGAATATCTAGTGGTGCAATGATAAAATAATTGAGTTTCTATAAATATACAAATCAGTCATCAAAAGTATGCTAGAAGAAGGAGATACAATCCCCAAATTTACTCTAAATGATTCAGAAGGAAACAAAATAAAATCTACAGATTTCAAAGGAAAAAAACATGTCATCTATTTTTATCCAAAAGACTTCACTCCAGGATGTTCAACACAAGCAGATGAATTTTCATCAGAATATAAAAAATTTCAAAAAAATGAAATTGAAATTATTGGAATCAGTCCAGATAACGAAGAATCACATAAAAAATTCTGTAATAAAATGGGAATCAAATATGTCCTGTTATCAGATACAGAAAAAGAGGTTTCAAAAGCATTCGGTATTTGGGGCATGAAAAAATTCATGGGACGAGAATACATGGGAGTAACTAGAAGTTCATTTTTAGTTAATGAAAAAGGAAAAATTTTCAAAATATATCCAAAGGTAAAACCTAAGGGACATGCTTTAGAAGTACTAGAAGATTTTACAAAATAAAAATAAAGAAAAGGTTAGAAACCTTTTGGTAATGTTCCTCTAGAAGATTTTGCTGGTTCTGGTTCGGCTTTTGCTTCAAATCCTTTTGGTAATGCGCCACCTTTTTTATTAGCAGATACTTTTGCTTTTGCTTCTTCAGCTGCGGCTTCTGCTGCTGCTTTTGCATCATCAATTTTTTGTTGTTCCAATCTTTTCAAATAATCAGCTTCATAATCTGATAATTTGTCTTGTTTGGATTTGCCATCACTTTGAGCAGTTTGTGGTGGAGGTGTTTGTTCAGAAACTTGTGGTTTAGGGGCTTCTTGAGCAGTTGCTTTTAGGGCAACACCTTGTACAGTCATATTTACACCACTGAAACTTCCAAATCTTTTTTGAGGTGGATGATATGCAAGTCTAGGTCTTGTTGCAAAGTATTGTTCTGATGGTTGTGTATAACCAGTTACTGTTGCTTTTTGATCATTCCAGTTTTTAGTTGGAATTTTACCTACAGGTGCTGTACCTCTAACAAAGTATCTGTTAGGTGCTGGTGTGTATCCAGTAACTTTTGCTCTGTACTGATGGAAATCAGTCATTGCTGCATTCATGTATGCATTTTCTAATGCATCTTGGAAAGTTGCTGGTGCTGCTTTAGTTTCAGCTGGTTTTGGAGCTTCTTGGGGTTTTGGTGTAGAGCCTTTTGGAAGTGTAGGTTTTGGTTTAGCTGTTTCAGCTGGTTTTGGAGCTTCCTTTGGTTTTGGTGTAGAGCCTTTTGGAAGTGTAGGTTTTGGTTTAGCTG
Organism: uncultured Nitrosopumilaceae archaeon; assembly: GCA_937897875.1. GTDB lineage: Archaea > Thermoproteota > Nitrososphaeria > Nitrososphaerales > Nitrosopumilaceae > Nitrosopumilus. The sequence continues at coordinate 12 of CALCPD010000058.1, read as the reverse complement.
TTTCAGCTGGTT
>CALCPD010000057.1 GCA_937897875.1 uncultured Nitrosopumilaceae archaeon | reverse complement strand
TATACGGAGACATCAAAGTTCTGTCAGCAGTTAAAACGATTTTTGGAGTTCCCATTCCCTTCACGCAAAATATTTGATGATTGATTTTAAACCTTACTGGTAAAACTCAATAATCTTCAAGAATTCCAGCCTTATTTCGATGAGAATAGCCAAATTCCTTGTTTTGAGAGAGATGAACTCCATCAAAAATAGTTCCATCTTTACATGCAAGATCTTCACCCACACAGCAACTACCACAAATTCCAACACCACATTTCATCATCCTCTCAAGACTAGCTTGAACAAAAATTCCTCTAGAGTGAGCAGATTGAACAGTTTTGTACATCATTTTTTCAGGTCCACAAGTATACACTCCATCAAAATGAGTGTCACTAACTAATTTTTCAACCACATCAGTAACAAATCCTTTTTCACCATAACTACCATCATCAGTACAAACAATCACATTGTGAGAGTTATTTGTTAAAAGATCATTTGCTAAATTTTCAAAGAAAACCTCATCTTTCGATTTTGCACCAATTAAAACAGTAACATCGTCAGTTGGTTTTACATGAGTTAATAATCGCATCATTGGAACAAGTCCGGTTCCTCCTCCAACTAACAAAAGTTTTCCTTGTTTAATATCAAAAGCATTTCCGTAAGGTCCACGAACACCAATTTTTTCTCCAGTTTTAATATTGAATAATCCAGTTGATGCTAAACCATGTTTTCTTACAGTAAATGCTGCCTTTCCAGATTCATTAGAAATCATTACACTCATGGGTAATTCATTGATTCCAGGAATCCAAACCATTGCAAATTGTCCGGGTAAAACATTAGACATAATATCATCAGAAAAATATAAAGTTCTAACAGTAGGAGTTTCATCAACTACTTTTTCAATTGTAACAATAGTTGTATGATTAGAATTTCTTTGCAAGTCCCACCATTTCCTCGATTGTAGAATAATTTTTCTGTTTCATGTATTCCAATACACCTTTGTTGATATCATCAAAGACATTAATCCAATTATCACCTATTGCACTACCAAGCTGAATAGCAGAAGCACCAGCTAAGAAAAACTCAATTGCATCTTCCCAAGTAGAAATTCCACCACATCCAATAATTGGTATATCGTATTTAGAAGAAATTTCATAAACACATCTTAATGCAATTGGTTTGATTGGCGTACCAGACAAGCCACCATATTTGTTACTAAGAATTGGTCTTTGAGTTTCAACATCAATTGCCATTGCTCTAACAGTATTAATTGCAGTAATGGCATCAATTCCAGAATCAATTGCAGTTTTAACTGTATTAAGATAATTTGTAGTACCCAAACCAACTTTTGCAATTACAGGGGCAGTAGTAGAAGTTTTTACGGTAGTAACTATTTTTTTAACCAATTCAGGATCATCTCCAACCTCTAAACCAACTTTTGCAACATGTGGACAAGATAAATTCAATTCAAATGCAGTAACATTACAATTTTTAAATTCATTTATCATCATTTCAAAATCTTTAGGAATAGAACCAACCAAACTCACAATTATTGGTACATCCTGATTTGGTTCAATCATTTTAGCAAAATTTGAAGCCCCAGGATTAGAAAGACCAACAGCATTCATCCAACCACCTCCATTTACACTAAAAATAGTTGGATTTGGATAACCTTCCCATGGTTCACTACTAAGAGACTTCGTGACAACAGCTCCAGCACCTGAACGATATAGTCGATTAAATACATCTAGAGAAATTCCCAAAATTCCAGATGCAAGCATGGCAGGTTTATCTAATTTCATTTTACCTACAGAAGTTGCAAGACTAGGTTCCATCAGGATAGATAAATCTAGTTTCGAATATAATAGTTGATTTAACGGTCTAGTACATTTTTTAAAGGTGATCTAGGTTCAACTATTCATGTATTCAGTAGTTTTAACAGAATTGGGAATATCAGTTTTTAATGATGGACAAGTAGACAAGGCATTTGCATTTTCAAATCCAGTTAAAGAATATCTAGCAATTAAAAGCAAAGAAGCAAAATTAAATGAATTAATAAATTATTTAGCTAAAATTCAGAGAGGAGTTTCAGTAAGTGATGAATCATTACTTGCTATTTTGAAAAAATTTTCAATTGATTGCCATATAATGAATTTAGATGAATTAGAAAAAGTGCAAACAACAAAACCACAGATTATTGTAGATTCAGGATTTGCATCAAATCTTCAAGACACATTAGGAAAGTTGAGAGAATTCGCTTTAGGATTTTCATCATCAAAAGTTACAGAAGTATCACAAAGTCCAGATTTACATATTATTCAAGCAATTAATTCATTAGATGAAATTGATAAAATTGCAAATGGATTAAGTTCAAGACTCAGAGAATGGTATGGATTACATTTTCCAGAGCTAGACAACATGATAGATAGTATTAACGGATATGCACAAATTGTAATGGCAGGTAAACGTGAATCTCTATCAAAACAAGTTTTTGAAGAAGCAGGTTTTCCAGAATCAAAAGTGGAGATGTTATCATTAATTTTATCAAAAAGTAGAGGTGGCGACATATCAGATATTAATTTAGCAATAGTTCAATCAATTGCAAAACAAATTTTAGATTTTCATGAGTTACGTAAAAAACTTGAAGAACATGTTGAATCAGAAATGGTAGAAATTGCACCAAACCTTTCAGCTATACTTGGTAGTGCTGTAGGTGCAAGAATTTTAGGAAGAGCTGGAAGTCTCAAAAAAATGGCATCAATGCCTGCCAGTACAATACAAGTGTTAGGTGCTGAAAAAGCATTGTTTAGAGCATTGAAAACAGGATCCCAACCACCAAAACACGGATTATTATTTCAACATGCAATGGTGCATGCAGCACCTAGATGGCAAAGAGGTAAAATTGCAAGAGCAGTTGCTGCAAAAGCAGTCATTGCTGCAAGAGTAGATGTTTACGGTGAAGGATTGAATCAAACTTTATTGGATAAACTAAACATCAGAGTAGATGAAATAGGTAAAAAATATGAAAATCCAACTGAAAAAGATATCAGAAAACCCCAACAATTCAAACAAGATGAAGGAAACTTTGGTGGTAGAAGAGAAGGTGGTAGAAGAGAAGGTGGTAGAAGAGAAG
>CALCPD010000056.1 GCA_937897875.1 uncultured Nitrosopumilaceae archaeon | reverse complement strand
ATCAAAAAAGATAATTCCTATTTTCATACTTTTATTAATAAGGATAGTCTTGCCGCTGGAATTTTGATCCTAAAACCTGGAGAGGAGGATACCCAAGAACCTCATGAAAATGATGAAGTATATTTTGTAATTTCTGGAAACGGATACCTCAAAATTAAAAATAAAAATTATAAAGTTTCAAAAGAAAAGTTATTTTTTGTTGCTAAAGGAGTACCTCATTATTTTCATTCAAATACAAAAGTTCTCAAAGTTTTGTATTTTTTTGGTGGTTCTGATTTCTAAGAAATCTGCGTTTTTCTTCCTAAAATTTTGATTTTTTTTCTGGCAATTAGATTAACTGCTTCAGGATAAATTTTGTGTTCTTCTTTTAGAATTTTTTTGGATAGTGATTCTTCTGTATCCTTTTTTTTAATTTCCACCACTGACTGAATTATGACTGGACCTGTATCCATTCCTGCATCTACAAAATGAACTGTACAACCAGTATATTTGGCACCATAATCTAATGCTTGTTTTTGTGAATTCAGTCCTGGAAATGCTGGTAACAATGCTGGATGAATGTTGATAATTTTATTTTTATATTTTTTTACAAACTTTGGACTTATAATTCTCATAAATCCTGCAAGACAAACTAATCCCTTTTTTGGTGTTACTCCATAATTTGATAACATGTCCATAATTTTTTTATCATAATCTGCTCTACTACCTTTGAAATTTTTACTTTCAATTACTTCTACATCAATTCCCATTTTTCTTGCTATCTCTAATCCCTTAGCATTTGATTTGTTTGAAATAACTACTGCTGGATTAATTGGGATTTTTTTTATTTTAATTGATTTTAAAATGGACTCCATATTGCTTCCACGTCCTGAGATTAGAATTCCGAGATTTAGCAACTAGTCAATAATGAATCAAACCTGCAATTTATATCAAATCCAATATTTTTTATTTTTATTGCCTAGTAAAGTCAGAATGACTAAAAACGGAATTCTTTGTGAATCTGAGACTGGGCATGTTTACTTGGATCCAAAAAAAACTGATTTGGATGGAATAAATTTTGTTTCTCATGCTCATTCTGATCATCTTCCTTCAAAAAATGGTGGTACTATTTTATCCTCAATTGAAACAAATGAAATTTCTGAAATTCGTGGATTTACAATGAAAAATCATGTTGAATCCATTGATGGTTTTTCCTTAATTGACAGTGGTCATGTTTTAGGTTCTAAGGGCTTGTTGTTTGACGATATTTTCTATACTGGGGATATTTGTACTCGTGATAGAGGATTTCTAAAAGCTGCAAAAATTCCTAAATGTAAAACCCTCATAACTGAATGTACTTTTGGGTTACCTGAATTTTCATTTCCAAAAATGGATGAAATTCAAAATAAGGTAAATCAACTAATTGGTGATTTGTATGCCAAAGGAATCCCTGTAATTTTAATGGGTTACCAACTTGGAAAGGCTCAAACTTTAACACAAATGTTTGGTCATTGGGATCCTCTCTATGTTCATGATTCAATTAAAGAAATGAACACTCTTCATCAAAAATTTGGTGTATCTCTTAAGGACTGTACGGGTCATTCTGAAGCTCAAAAAAATGGTTCATTAGATAAAAAACCCTGGGTGATGATTACCCCTGTTTTATCTGCAAAAAATAAATTTCTTCAAGAAATGAAATCAAAATATGGTGCTGTAACAATTGGTTTTAGTGGATGGGCACAATCAACTAAATTTTCTTTTGGCCGTCGCGCTGATTATTCTGTAACTATGAGTGATCATTGTGATTTTAATGAACTTGTGGATATGGTAGTGAAATCTGGTGCAGAACAAGTTTACACTATACATGGTTTTGTTGAAGAGTTTGCATCCCATTTGAATAAAATGGGAATTAATGCTCAGCCCTTAATAAAAAATTCTTTAGATAATTTTACTTAGCAAATTCCCTACATCTGCAATCTGCAACTAGACAAACTTCTCCATTTCTAATATGATCATATGAGAAATGTTTACATGATTCATTTTTACAAATTCGTCTCTGTATCTCCCTTTTTACAATTGCTTGGGCCACTCCGTTTGCTTTTTCTTTGGAATATCCTTTCTTATCCATGTAAAAATGAACTATTCCATTATATACAAAATTTGGATTAAATTGTTTTTCAAGCAATCATTTTCGCCTATTTCCACGCCTAATTTTCTGGTTTTCATGATCTTTACAGTCACATTTTTTTTCTTTACATGATTCTTGAATTTGAAACATCATACACAATATTCATAATGATAATATTTCAAATTCTCTTAAAATTTTCTTTTCAAATGTTTAATTTTTTCTAAAATATTAAAAAAATGATGATAAAAAAGTGGAAAACGTAGCCTTTCTTTAAATTTCTATATTTCCACGTTTCCCATAGTTGTATTGTCCTTCACCATTCAAGTGTCCTAACAAATAATGGATTGGTAGACAAGATAATTCTACTCAAAATCACATTTAACTAGTCCTGTTTCTTTTCCTCATTTTTGTTCAAAATATTAAAAAATTCTTCACAAATATTTAATTTGGATTTTAAACAAAATATGATTTTAAACCGTCATTAGATAGATAATTTGAATTGATTAATGTGGATATCTTATTCAATTCTCATTACCCATCTGAAGTTTTCAAATTATTACTTGTCAATAATTGTATTAAAATTATTTCTAAATTAAAATTAAAATTCATTCATTCTTTCTTAGAATTTCTAACAAAACAAAAATTAAAGCCAACTAATCACATCCTTTACGTAATGTAGCAGGTAGGCTTACACCAGTAACACGATGGGGAATTTGTGACAATGGATATTGTGTTGGCTCATACATCAAATAGACTATTACAAAATAAAAGGTTGATCGGTTAGCATCTTTAATTATTTTTAAAAATCAGAATAATTTTTTAAAAAACAAAAGTGTAATGTTAAGACCAATTATCCAGAGAGTTTCTCACTAAAGGTTGTGCACTAATTCCCAATGTTTTCAAATGTGTTGCAAATTCTTCAACAAAGCCATGTATAGTGTAAACTTGTTCTGCACCAGATTTTACTACCATATCTACAAGTTCATTAAAATCACAATGATCACTCATAGTAACTGAATAATCAGCACGACGACCAAAAGAAAATTTCTTAGATTGTGCCCAACCACTAAACCCTATTGTTACTGCACCGTATTTTGATTTCATTTCTTGAAGGAATTTATTTTTTGCAGATAAAACAGGAGTAATCATCACCCAAGGTTTTTTTTCTAATAGACCATTTTTTTGAGCTTCAGAATGACCAAGACAATCCTTTAAAGAAATTCCAAATTTTTGATGTAAAATATTCATTTCTTTAATTGAATCATGCAAATATAGAGGATCCCAATGACCAAACATTTGTGTTAAAGTTTGAGCCTTTCCAAGCTGATATCCCATCAAGATCACAGGAATTCCCTTTGCATAAAGATCAGCAATTAATTGGTTAACCTGATTTTGAATTTCATCCATTTTTGGAAATGAAAATTCAGGTAACCCAAAAGTACATTCAGTGATTAATGTTTTACATTTAGGTATTTTTGCAGCCTTTAGAAATCCCCTATCAC
>CALCPD010000055.1 GCA_937897875.1 uncultured Nitrosopumilaceae archaeon | reverse complement strand
AAACCAGATAAAATTACAAAACGTGTAATATCACAATTACAAAAAAAATATGCAAAACATTTTGGAGATTTGGAACCATTTTGGTTTGCAACAACTAAAGAGGATGCAATCAAAAGTTTAGAAGATTTTATAAAAAATAGATTAGAATTTTTTGGTCCATATGAAGATGCAATGAAAGAAAATGAAAAATTTCTTTACCATTCAGTTTTATCAGTTTATCTAAATATAGGATTGTTAAATCCACGGGAAGTAATTCAAAAAGTTTTACAAAGTAAAGATTTACCAATTGAATCAATTGAAGGATTTGTAAGACAAATTGTAGGATGGAGAGAATACGTAAGAGGGATTTATTGGCATTATATGCCAAAATATTCGCAAACAAATTTTTTTAATGCAAAAAATAAACTTCCAGATTTTTACTGGACTGGAAAAACAAAAATGAACTGTATGAAAAATTGTATTGATCAAACAAAAGAAGAAGCATATGCACATCATATTCAAAGATTAATGATTACTGGAAATTTTGCATTGATTGCAGGAATTGATCCTAAACAAGTTTGTAATTGGTATCTGTCTGTTTATGCTGATGCATTTGAATGGGTTGAATTACCTAATACTCATGGCATGATTCTTTATGCAGATGGTGGAATTCTTGGTTCTAAACCATATGCTGCAAGTGGAAATTATATCAATAAAATGTCAGACTATTGTAAAAATTGTGAATATGATGTAAAAATAAAAAATGGAAAAAATGCATGTCCTTTTAATTATCTTTATTGGAACTTTTTTTTAAATAATCAAGAAAAATTGAAAAAGAATCCAAGACTTTGGACAGCATTTTCAAATATTAAAAATATGTCAGAAGAAAGAAAAAAGCAAATTAAAGAGGATTCTAAAAAATTTATGAAAATAATTAAAATAAGTTAATTTTGTAATTTAGATTAATGACAAGGTTAGCAATAGGTGGAATAGCCGGATTTTTTCTAATGGGTATTGCGGTATTGATTATCTATTTTTCATATCCAGTGTTTGAATATTCTTTAGCAATTGGTAGTATATTGATAATAATTGGTCTAGTTACAGTTATTCAATTAAAATTAGCCAATAAATTGTGAAAAAATAATTCAACATATGATTTTGTAAGCTTACTATCTACGTGATTCATTCAAACAATTTTTTACAAAAATTTCAGCATAATTAGAACTATCAAAATAAAGATGACCGTATGAAGCAAGGGTATTATTTTGAATTAATCCATCCTGATGATTTTTTATTCCTTCTCCAATATCTAAATTAAAAGCAAATTGTGAATCAGATGATACAGATTCTAATTGTGAATAATGGAATTCATGACCACGAAATCCATGTAGTGTATCAGATAGAATATTTTTATTAGAAAATTTTCCTTTTGTATAATTTAGCCTCATTTTCTTTGTCATTACTGTTTCAGCATCAAACAAACCAATCATTTTGTATTTTTTCTCATTATTAGTAATAGATTTTGTTAGATACATCAATCCACCACATTCTGCATAAATAGGAAAGTTATCTTCAGACAATTTTTTAATTGATTTTTTCATAATTTGATTTTTAGAAAGATCATTACCTAAAATTTCAGGGAATCCACCTCCAATGTATAGTCCGTCACATTTAGGAATTTTTTTATTTTTTATAGGACTAAAGAAAGTTAATGAAGCACCTTCACGTTTTAATGCATTCAAATTATCATCATAATAAAAGTTAAAAGAATTATCTAAAGCAACAGCAATTGTTACTTTATTCTTTTTGTTAGTTATTTTCCTTTTTTTAGGGATAGGTATTGGATTTTTAAGAATTTTAATTATTTCATCTACATCTAATGATTTAGAAATAATTTTTGAAATTTTTTCAAGTTTATTTTTTAAAATTTTATTATCATATGTGGAAATTAATCCAAGATGTCTTGATTCTAAATTTAAAATAGGATTTTTTGGAATTACTCCAATAATAGGTAATTTTGTTTTTTCTAAAGCATCTCTGCAAAGAATTTCATGTTTTTTACTTCCAATTTTATTTAAAATAATTCCTACAATTCTTGAATTTCTATGAAATTTTTGAAATCCTAAAGCAGTTGCACCAATAGAACGTGCAGTTTTACTTGCATCTAATACTAAAATTACAGGAGATTTAGTAATGGATGCTACATGATGAGTACTTGCATGGTTAGAATTTCCTTCATAACCATCATAATATCCCATTACACCCTCAATTACTGAAATATCGGAATTTGAATGAGATACAAAACTATCTAAAACTTGTTTCTGACCCATTAACCAAACGTCAAGATTGTATGTTTCATTTTTTGAAATAGTTGAAAGATAGCTGGGATCAATGTAATCAGGACCTACTTTGAAAGGTTGTACAGAAAAACCTCTTTTTTGTAAAGCATAGATAATTGCACATGTGATCGATGTTTTTCCAACACCACTAGTTGCTCCTGCTAAAACAATTCTTTTGATTTTCAATGTATGTGTAGAATTTTTTTTTTATTTAAATTAATACCTTAAAAAATAACGAATGTTTTTACTGATAAAAATTAATGGGTAATTATGGTAGAAAAAGGCTTAACAATTGTTTATACAGGAAAAGGTAAGGGTAAAACAACTGCCGCATTAGGAATTGCATTAAGAGCTACTGGATATAAAAAGAAAATATGCATGATTCAATTTATCAAAGGTTCATGGCATTATGGTGAAATGGATTCATCGAAGAGATTAGAGCCAGAATTTGAAATGGTTGCAATAGGTAAAGGATTTGTTGGAATTATAGATGATACAAGTGAAAAAACAGATCATGAGAAAGTTGCAAAAGAGGCAATTAGAATTAGTAATGAAAAAATTCAATCTAAAAAATATGATATAGTAATTCTAGATGAGATAAATTATGCAGTAAATTTGAACTTGATTTCATTAGAAAGTGTATTAGATTTAATTAAATCAAAACCAGAAAACATAGATCTTATACTTACAGGCAATTATGCTAAAGAGAAAGTGATTGAGGCAGCAGATTTAGTAACAGAAATGAGAGAAATTAAACATCCATTTCAACAGGGTATTAAAGCAAAAAAAGGGATTGATTTCTAACGAGCAACATTAATGTACAGATTGGAAAGTTTTAGAAGAATTGTCTACTGAAATTCAAGAAATGCCTGAACAGGGCGAAATTATTCTAGCCACAGTAACTAAAGTAATGGATCATGGTGCCTACGTTACATTAGATGAATATGATGATGTTCAAGGATTTTTACATATTTCAGAAATAGCACCAGGTTGGATTAGATCAGTTAATCGATTTGTTAAAGATGGGGAAAAGAAAGTTTTACTTGTAAAAAAAGTAAAAGCTGGTGATATAGACTTGTCATTAAAACAAGTTTCAAAAGATCAAAAAAAGCAGAAACTAAAAGAAGTTAAAAAATATGAAAAAGGTAAAACATTATTACAAAATGTACAAGATAAAACAAAATTAACAGATGAAGAAATTGAGAAAATAGAAGATAAAATTTATACAAAATTTGATTCAGTTTATGATGCATTTATGGAAATAGCAAGAAATGGAATTGATTCAGTTAAAGAACTCAAACTTGCAAAAAAAACTTCAACTGCAATTGAAGAAATTTGTTCTAAAATTAAATTACCATCAGTAGAAATTAGAGGGATTATGGAAATTACAAATAATAAATCAGATGGAGTTGAAATAATTAAAAAGACATTATTAGATGTAATCAAAAAAGATTCAACAATGGACATCACATATCTTGGTGCACCAAAATATAGAATATCTATTACTTCTGAAGATTTTAAATCTGCTGAAAAATCATTAAAACCAATTATTGAAGAAATTCAAACTAACATAGAAAAGAAAAAAGGTATTTTCAAATTTACAAGAGAAGATTCTAAGAAAACAAGAGAAAATTAAAATGAAATTTCAATTACGAAAATGCTCTAAGTGTAGTCATTATACATTAAAAAATAAATGTCCAAAATGTGATGGAGATACAAAATCAGTACATCCAGGTAAATTTTCACCAGATGATAAATACATGAGATATAGATTAGCAGAAAGATATTCCTAAAAATAAAAATTTAAGGCGTAAAAGTTCCAGTTAATTTTGTTTCTACTAGAATATGGCCTTTCATTGCATCTTCTAACTCTTGTTTAGAGTAACCTTGTTGCAAATCTAATTTAATGTCAAGACAATAACCTTTGAAAATATACGTATGACGTCCATTAGGTGGTGCAGGTCCTCCATATCCAATTTCATCAAAATCTGTTTTTCCTTCTATTATCAAATTTTTTGATGGAAAATCAAAAAATTGTAACCAATGAACCCAAATTTTTCCAACTGCAGCCATTGCATCTGGATCATCCATAATTAATGCAATAGTCATAGTATTTTCTGGAACATTATGAATTTCAATATGGGGTTGCTTATTTTCAAATTTATAGCCAAATTTCTTTGGAATCTCTTCACCTTCTTTAAAATCTTCAGAAGTAATAGAAAATGTGGACATACAAATTCAGTGAATTATTTTTAAAATAAAGTTTACTAACTTTCAAGAACAATTTTATCATTATGTATAGACAAAATAGAACTACCTAATTTTTTGATTTTATTTTTAAGTCCTTTATCCATTGTACCTATTATACTTCGATTATTTTTTACATAATTAATTAATTCTTGATCTGCATAAATTCCATTTATTGAAATTGTTTTGAATTTTTTAATAAAATTTAATGCAATAGTTACTTCTTGATTTTTTTCTGGAATTTCTTGTAATTTAATTAATTCATTTTTGACAACTTCTGGAACAATAAAAGAAATTGAGCCTATTTCCATATCCAAATTATCAATATTTTTGATTCGTCTAGTTGCTAAATGAATTAGAAAATTGGTGTCACAGATTACTTCAACCAACTATACCTGCACCAATTAATCTCCATCTTTCAGCAATTCTTCTACTTATTGCTACATGTCCATTTTCAAAGATGCAAGCAGGTCTTCTAAGTTCAATTTCAATATCAGATGATTTTACTTTGGTGACTTTACCTAAAACTGGAGCAGTTCCAATGTTTAATCGAAGTAATTCACCATTTTGAATTGGATTAACTTTGATATCTTCAGTAGCACCTACAGCTGAATCAAATAAATTTACATCAAGTTTTAGCTTTGTAGAATTTTCAGGAAGTGTTCCTGGTTTTCCAATTACTGAACCAATAAATGAATCACTTCTAGTCATTGATGGATCTAATTTTGTACCAATTGCAACTAAACCTCCAGGTTTTACAGATTCAACAATTCCTGCAGCAGTTCCTAATGAAGTAATTTCTGTAAGAATAGGTTCATAAGTTTTCTTTTTTTCATTCATCAAACCAGGTTTAATTTCAATTTCATCACCAACGTTAAAAATTCCTTGAGTTAAACTACCACCAATGACACCTCCTTTGATATCTTTTAATTTGATACCAGGTTTGTTTACATCAAAAGAACGCAAAACATGCATTACAGGATCAGCTTTTTCATCTCGTTCAGGTGTCTTTATTGTAGATTCAATTGCACCAATTAATGCATCAAGGTTTAATCCAGATTGAGCAGAAATTGGAATGATTGGAGATTTCGCAGCATTAGTTCCCTTTACAAATTTTGTAATATCCTTATAATTTCCCATTACTTCATCGTAAGAAAGTAAATCTACTTTATTTTGAAGTACAACTATTTGTTGAATTCCAAGAGTTTGAAGAGCCAAAAGATGTTCCTTTGTTTGTGGTTTAGGAACTTGTTCATTTGCTGCAACCAGTAATAATGCACCATCCATTAATGCAGAACCAGAAAGCATATTTGCCATCAAACTTTCGTGTCCAGGACTATCTACAAAACTTACAACTCTAGATAATTCACTTTCATCTCCACAATTATTACATTTTGGAGTTGTAGAATATCCTAAAGGTTCTTCACATTTTTTACATTTGTAAAAAGCGGCATCAGAATAGCCAACACGTATTGTAATTCCACGTTTTAATTCTTGACTATGTACACTTGTCCATGAACCTGTTAATGCTTGAATAAGACTAGTTTTACCATGATCGACATGACCAGAAGTTCCAATGTTTACACATGGTTGATAACCATATTTTTTGATGTACCAATCAGGAAGTGTATCTCGCCAATGCATGAGTCAAAATATAGAATCGGTATATGTTAAGTTATTCTTTCTTATCTTCAGTTTTTTCAGCTGCTTCTTCAGCAGGTGCTTCAACAGGTAATTCACCATCAAATTTACAATTAATTTGATAAATTTCTTCAGAGATTGTATTTCCACGAATTAATTTTCTAACTCTATCTCCATGTTCTGCATCTTGTAATCCTACACCTTTAGAAAGTAAAACACGTTTTCTTGCAGAACCATGAACATCATCTCTCATAGGAACTCCAGATTTATCGCTACCTCCAGTGAGTTTTAATTTTCCACTAAGACCAACAACAGTTGCATCTGTTTCATTTCCTAATTGTAATCCTAACAATGGATTTGCATCACTATCTTTAACTTCTTTAGATAGAGATTTTCCTTTAATGTCAGATATTGTAATCTTGAAGTTTGCCAATTATTGAAAAAAAAAGTTGAAGTACTAATTAACCTTTGGACATTATTTTTAAATCAAGAATTCCATAGATAGTCATGAAAGAGGAAATCACATGTCCAAGATGTGAAAATAAAATGGTAGACATGCAAGCATGTCATATGTTTTGTCCAAATTGTGGTGCACATTTAGATTGTTCAGATAAAGGAAATTATTGGTAACTACATACCAGGGCGATCTGGAATATAATCAGATGCTATGTTCATTGCATGATCTTTCATTATTTCAAGATAAGTATCATAATCTGCTTCAAAATTACAATGAGGACATTTTACACGAGTAATATCATCATCTAAAACTGCAACTCTTTCACATTCGGGACATTTTGCATCCATACTATACTGAAGTATTGAAGATATTTAATCATAATTATTGAATAGTATTTCAAATAAAGTTAGTTAGTCGGATATGATATCATTTTCTAAATCTAAAAGTCACGTGTTCAAATCAAGTATTTTAAATTAAATTTCCCTAATTGCTTGTTCTATTAATCCCCTATCAGGTGCTTTTGGAAAATATTTCAAATATGATTTAAGATCATCTTTAGCATCAGAATTTTTATTTAATTTTTCACGTAGATACGCACGGTTTTTGTAAATTTTTGCAGATCTTTTTGGATTAATTTCAATTGCTTGACTGTAAGAATTTTCTGCTTTTTGAAATTCATTTGTTTTTAAATAAAAATTTCCTAATCCATTAAATGTCAAATAGGATCTGGCATTAATTTTTAGACTTTTTTCATAAAATGAAACACATTCTGGTGAATTTTGTTGATTCAACATTGTACCATACAAATGTAAAGCCGTTGAATTATTTGAATCAAGTTCTATAGACTTTTTTAAAGACAATAGTGCTTCAGTAGAATTTTTTAAGATATTCAGTTGTTCAGAATTAAAACATAGACGATTAGATTCATTTTGAAAATTATTTTCTAATGTAATCTTAGATAAAATATCTGGAGGAGATATAATTATTAACAATCTTCCTTCCTCAGACCATTCTCTATCAAAAATATCTTGGGGAATTGCTCCTTCTTGTTGTTCACCTTCCTGATTACCTTTTTGAATATAATGAAGAATTGTTTTTTCATCCTCATCATAACCAGTAATTACGGAAGCATGTTGTGTAATTTCTGGAATTCCTGGAAGAATTACAATTGGCGGTATGCCTGAATCAATAATTTTTTTTAACTCAGGTAGAGAAGAATGAACAATTTTACATGATAAACCATGTCTTTCTGCAATCTCTATTCCTTCAATGATTATACTTCCATCAAAATCAGAATATTTTTTGGCAGATTCAATAGCCTCTGCCATAGGTAATTCTACATTCCAATATTTAGATACAACATTAATTGGTAAAGGTAGACAGATATTTTCTTCTTCAACTAAAGGTAAAAGTAATTGATGTGCTTCTTCATCCATAAAATAAAGAATTTTGAGAGTTATTAAAATCAATCAAAGTGAACAAAAATTTTCAATTAAATTATTACCATCAGGAGTCATTTCTGGATGAAATTGAGTTCCAAAAATTAGATTTTCTTTATGTTTAATAATTTCATATTTGCAATTATTTGATTTACCAATTATAATTAGTATGTTAGGTAATTTAGAAATTTCAAAGGCATGACTTTCAAATACATTTATTGAATTTTTTGTAATTAAATCATCTTTTAAAATTTCAATTATCTCATTACCTTTTTGAATAGATTGTGTTTTTCTAATTGTACCTCCTAATGTTAAAGCTAATATTTCAGCTCCATAACATATACCAAGTAATTTTTTCTTGTTTTTAATTGAAAAATTAATAATTTTAGAATTTACTTCATTAATTTTCTTGTCATTTTTTCTTCTTCCAGATAAAATAATAGAATCATATTTTTGTAATGAATTTAATTCTAAAATATATGGAGTATATTTTTCGAATGAAATATTTTTTTCACTTAAAAAATCAGTTAATTGTTTTGTATAGATAGAACCGTTATCAACAACAAGAAGCAATTAGTTGCCAACCTCAATTGATACATAATGTATCTCAGGTAATCCATCTTTTACATATACAGTACCTATATTGAGAATTGTATCTTCTTCCCACATGAATACTCTATCACTACGTGGTTTTACAAAGTCATCAATGAATTCTGATAAGAATTGTTCTGTATCAGAAAGATCATCTTCAGTAAAGAAGAATAACTCTCCTTCATTAAATGACAATGGAATTTGAATTGAAGTTGGTTCAGAAATTGTAATCTTCTCCTCTTCAAATATAGATTTTATAATATCAATTCTATCAGTTTTAAGTAATTCAACATAATCATCATCAGCAGTAGTTGTAGTTGATGCTACACCAGATACCTTTTTCAAATATTGTTCAAATGCTTCTTCTTGAGTTGCACCTAATCCAACAAAGTATTCCCCATTAAATGCTGCACCAACTGCTGCAATAGTACCTAATTGTGCAACTACACCACCTGCACCAGCAGTGTAAACTGGAATAAAGTATACATCATGATCACCTACGCGATACAAAATATTATCACCAATTCTTGGATTCCTCAATAATGTCTTTAGTTTAGAAAATTCAGGATCTCTGTCAAGAGCTTCTCTAACTGCAGTAGGTCCAATTAACTTAGTTGATGAATCTAATGGAACTTCATAGAATTGTAAATCACCTAAATTTTCAAGATCATTTTCAACTACCATATATCCTGCAAGATTTCTTCCTTGTGAACCTTTCAATTCCAATGAAAGTAATCCCAAAAAGGAAGTTTGTTCAAATCCAGGTGGTTTTGCTTCAACATAGTAAGTATCAAGACCACGTGGAATTTCATAGAATTCATTTGCTTGGATGAATGTCTCAGGATTAGTTACATGGTAAATGTTATACATCTCTGTTTTCCAATTAAATAATTCCACCGGATATCTGATTTGTTCTTCTAACCAAGATGGCATTGGTTTGAATTGTTCGGCATATTGATTAGCAAACATATCAGTAAAGAAATCATCACCAGTTTTTAGTAATTGAATATCACCATTATACGAATCAACAAGTGCATATCCTACTAAACGTAAGTAAGGATTACCTACAGACCAAGGAACATCACGTGTATCAAATCCAATAATCAATGGAATTAACCAATAGGAATTTTCTCCGTCAGTTACAGGCAATGAATCTAGTTCTTTACCAAACAAATCATACAAGAAATATGGATACAATGTTTCCATTCTATCATGTACATCCTTGTATCTCATGATATGTACAGATTCACCTGGAAATGATAGTAAGAAATTTGGTTCAAATATCCAACTAAGTGGTGGGGGTACATCCAAACCACCTGTACCTGAATAAGATACTCCTCCAAGTTCTGCACTAGTTTCACCTCTTCCACTTGGAAAACCAGACCAAGTTTGTTCAAATAATCCACCTTCACCATAGTAAATTTCTCTTTGTTTGAAAAATTCTCCACTATCAACAATCTGACCATCAGTTGCTTCTAAAGTTAGAAATCCATCAGGAACGTGTGTATAAACAAGATGTTCATTGTACCACCTATTATCAAGACTGACAGATGATGGTAAAATTGGTTTCATTGAAGCAGTCCAATACAAAGTATTGTTAAATCTTAGAATGTCATTATCTTCAAAGTCAACATACGGAATTAATCCTATTTCAGGTTTTAATTTAGCAAATGCAGCTTCCCAATCCCAAACTCGAATAACATCAAGAACATCACTATTTTGATTTACATAATTTTTAATATTATTTGCAGAAACAGATGTTAATTGTACATCATGGGTATTTTCTTGAACTTCATTTAATTCTCCTAGATATCTATTAACTCCAATTTGTTGAGCTGTATATGGTCCTAAAAATTCGATTTTCTTTGCATCTGCAATACTATTGTTTACTGCTACTACACCACCAATAATGAGTGCAATTGCAAGAATTGTTGCAAATCGGATAATTACATCACGTTTGAACATGTGAGTTAAAACACGTGCTCTAATTCGGTCAATAATAGAAAATGCAATTAAAGCAGAACCAATTAGAAGTGTACCACCAATTACATATCTTGTATTATAATCAATTTGATCAGTAAAGAAAAGATTTACACCAACCCACAATATAGCAATTCCAAAAATTCCTTCAATAGTTGAAACGTAATTTAGATAACGAGGTTTTCCTTCCTGAGAGTCTTTCAAGTAAGATGTAATAACATCAATAATTCTGTGAATACCAACATACAGAACTAAACGTAAACCAATTGCTGCAAGCATTGGTGGAATAAGAATAACTAAAGCAGGAATCATTGGAACAACTTGTTCACTAGCATATGCTGGATTACTATCAGGAGTTACAAACGGTAAAGAAAATAAATTTGGTAAGTTTTCAACACCCAAAGTATTACCATCGATAAATGACATTGCTGCAAATCCAAACATAATATTTGCAAAAAATGCACCAAATAAGAGAATCTTAGTAATTTGCCAAAGAATGAATTGTGGAGAACTTAATTTGTAATCTCTAAAACTTTGGATATCTGCTGTAGCAGATTGTTGAGGACCTCTTGCAATAAATCCAATTGCAGTGTTAATACCATACCAGAAAATTGAAGATCTGCTGGAAATATTTACACGAATAAGAGCAATTGCAGACAGAATTAAAGTGGAAAGAAGTGTATAGTAAAGGGGTTTAGTGAATTGCTCACCAAATTCAGTGAAATTCATTGATAGTATTACTGCTTGATTTCCAACCATGGTGAAAATTATTATTCCTATAATAGCAACAATGGCCAATCTGATGAATTTACCAGTATCAGGAGGCGGGGATTGCTTATCAGTAGAGGCGCTATACAAAATCACATTTAATCATGATTCACTAAATTAAAGCCTTACCAGCAAAATTAAGCAATTGTTGCTAGTTTTTTACAAATCAGATATGCTGCAGCGTATGTTGGAAGTGATGTTTTTTCATTATTGTATGGACCAAATTTTTTGTTTTTTAACTTAAATTCAATTGGACAATTAGCTAAAACCTCAACAGATTCATCATTAAGAAAACATGCATCTGTGTATGGATCAAATTTTGATAAATCAGTACAAAGAATTTTGGTAAGACCACTTTTACTGTTAATAGAACCAGGTAATCTAAAAATTCTATGAATATCCATAGTTACATTAGGATCAATTTTTGCACCACTATTGTCTGCTACACTATCAAGTATTTTTTGAAAAGAAGAATATCCATTATCAAGTAATTCTGAGATAATTTTTGAACGTTTTGATTTTGAACCAAAAACTTGTTTTGAAAATCTTCCATTCCAACCTTTTTGATTAAAATCTGGAAAAAGTGATCTATTAGGCTTAAATTTTTTCATTCCAAATGTTTCAGGAATAGCACCACGGAACATAATATAATCAACAAGTTCAGATCTTTCTTTAGAACCAATTTTTTGAAATTGTGAATTAAAAACATAAACATGAAATCCTTCATTACCTGAAAAATAAACATGAATGTTTTCTTTATCAATTCCTAAATCATCAATTAAAATATTAGATAATTTATTGACTTCAATTTTTGATGCATTAATACAAAGTTTACAAGGTAACGATTTTTTTTCTAATTTGGTAGAATTGCATTTTACACATTGATTAGTATCTTTTGAAATTTCATTGCACTCATTACAAATAGATACAACATGATTTTTTCTACAAGGTAAATCAAGATCCTTTGCATCAATATCAAAAATCAAATCAGCTTCTTTCCAGTCTTTTTCATTCATCGGAGAATTTGGAAATGCATAATATGCATTTGAACAGTAAACATCAGACGGAATATTTTGCATAAACAGTAGATGTAATTCTTTATCATCCTTAAGTGAAATATGTCGATTAAAAAAACCAGAATTAAATTTTTGATAACCAAATTCTCTTTCAGATGTACGTTGAGGAGTAAAAATAAGGTTAAAATGATTAAAATAATATTTTTTAAATGAATCCTCTAAAAATTTAATATTATTTTCATTCATTGTTTTCTCTTTTTTCCAAATTGTGATGGATTAATGATGTTATCACATTCTTTTGTAATGAAACAAAGATCCTGTGTTTTTAATTTTTCACAAGAAGGACAAGCATATTTTGTTGTACTGCCTGAAGTTCCAGCAAGATGATTTAGTTGGTAAAGTGTTACTCTAGGATTATAATCAGGTGCATTTTTGAATAAAGGTGCAATTTGTTGGACAGTTTGTCCCCTTGATAAAAGAAAAGTTGCAAGCATAAATCTTCCAGAATGTGGCAGATTTTCACCTTTTTCTAGTACATCAATTGCATGTTTAATGCATGGCGGATATTCACCAGTTGTAATTGTATAAGTTGGTGTTAATTTTTTAGAAAGGGAAATTAATTCGTTAACAATATTTTCTAGTCCAGGAATCATAGATGGTTTTGGGGCATTAATTATTTTAGAACTAATATAATTTCCCAATTCTTTTCTAATTAATCTAACAGTCTTATCAGGAGTAAGGAATACTTTACCATTTTCAACATGTCTATTGATTAATTTCCATTCACGTTCATGAAAAGTAACTGAATGTATTAGATAATCAGATACAGGTATTACAAAAAAATCATTTTCTTTAACTATTTCAATATTAAATAAATCATAAATTATTCTAGTTGCTAAATCAATTTTTGATTTATTAGAAGCATTTCCTAAATCCTTTTCTAAATAATTTTCTGCTCTTCGAGCTTCAGCTAAAGCAAATCTTTTGATAAGTGTAGACATTCCAGTTAGTTTGATTAGTACTATGGCTAAAAGAAAAGAAAATACTTCTCTTTCAAGAACATAATCTTTTGATGCTTGACCATCAATTAAATCTGATTTATAGACTTCACCAGCTGCTGCAACTTTGATTCTATGTAGTGCTTTTTCAACTGATAATTTTAAGACTGGATCGCTACCAAATTGGACTAAAGAAAAGCCTTTATCTTTCAAATATTCCCCTGCATCAGCCAAAAAAGGGTATTTTGCTTTTTCATCTTGTCCAAGTACTAACATAATAGTTATCTGAGTAATTTACATAAAAATCTGGTTCTCAAGATTTGAACGGTGGTTTAAATTATGTTTTAAGAAATTGATAAAATATGCAAGTTGGTTGTCATGTCTCAGCATCAGGTTCAATTGATAAGTCAGTAGATAATGCGGTTGAAAGAGATTGTTCAGCATTTCAAATATTTACAAGAAGTCCAAGATCATGGCATGCAAAAGATCTTACAAAAGAAGTAATTGACGCTTTTAAATCTAAATTAGAAGCTAGTAAAATTGATAGATTTGCAACTTGTGCACATATGCCATATTTACCTAATTTAGCTACACCAAAAGATGATGCATTTGAAAAATCAGTTAATACATTGATAAATGAAGTTGAAAGATGTGCACAATTAGGAATTCCATATTTAGTTACACATCTAGGTAGTCATTTAGGAACTGGAGAAGAAGCAGGAATTAAAAAATTAGTAGAAGCCCTAACAAAAGCTGGTCAAACAAAAAATGATGTAATGATTTTATTAGAGAATACTGCAGGACAAAAAAATTCTGTTGGTTCAGATTTTAAACAACTTGGTGAAATTTTTAAGCAATTAAAACCTGGGAAAAAATTTGGTGTTTGTCTTGATACTTGTCATGCATTTGTTGCAGGATATGATTTACGAACAGCAGATAAAGTTAAAGAAACTTTTAAGGAATTTGACAAGCATGTTGGAATTGAAAATTTGAAAATTCTTCATCTAAATGATGCTAGAGGAGAAATGGGATGTAATCTTGATAGACATTATCATTTAGGATTAGGTGGAATTGGAGAAGAAGGGATAACATCTGTTGTAAAATTTGCAAACAAGAAAAAAATTCCTATAATTTTAGAAACTCCTATTGATGATGATAGAGATGATTTTGAAAATGTCAAAATAGCAAAAGGATATGCATAAAGATGTATACGATTACTGAGGAAATTAAATAATGAATTATGAAGAAGTAATGAAATTAGCTCTTGAACGTGGATTTTATTTTCCTAGTTGTGAAGTTTATTCGGATGCAAATGCAGGGTTTTGGGAATATGGTCCATCAGGTGTTGGTTTAAAAAATAAATTTCTTGAGTTATGGAGAAGGGAATTAATCAGAAGAGATGGCATGATGGAAATAGATGGTTCTCAGATTATGTCCAAATCAGTTTTTGAAGCATCAGGTCATTTAGGTAATTTTGCAGATCCAATAATAAAATGTACAAAATGTAATTCAACATATAGAGCAGATAGAACAATTGCAGAGATTGCAAATATTGAAATTCCTGAAAGTGCAGATTTGAACGAATTTGATAATGCAATTAATGAAAATAAAATAAAATGTCCAAAATGTAAAGGTGATTTTGGAACAACAAAAAAATTCAATATGATGTTTAAAGTTGGAATTGGTCCTCAAGAAGAAGAAGCATATCTTAGACCTGAAACATGTCAATCAATTTTTGTCGATTTTCCTAGACTTTTTAAAACTATGAGAGGAAAACTACCATTAGGAATAGCCCAAGTAGGAAAAAGTTTTAGAAATGAAATAGCACCTAGGCAAAGTTTACTTCGTCTTAGAGAATTTTATCAAGCAGAAATTGAAGTATTTTGTAATCCAAGAAGATTAGATGAAGTTGAAAAATTTGCGGAGATAGAGAATACCATAATTAGAGTTCAAACAGATGCTGAACCAATTTCTATGACCTGTAAAGAAGCACTAGAATCAGGAACTGTCCCAAACAAATTTGTGGCATATTATTTAGGAATTTTAACAGAATTTTATGAAAAAACAGGTATTGATGTTTCAAAAAGTAGATTTAGAAAATTAGGAGACAAAGAAAAAGCATTCTATGCAGAAGTTGCATTTGATTTTGAAGTAGAAACTACAATTGGTTGGCTAGAGCTTGTAGCATGTAATTATAGGTCAGATTATGATTTATCTAGTCATGCAAAGATGAGTAAAGAAAAATTTGAAGTAATGGATAATGATGAAAAAGTTTTGCCACATGTATTTGAAATTTCAATGGGAATTGATAGAAGTTTATACACTATTTTAGAACATTCATTAAAAAATGATAAAGAGCATGAAAGAATGGTTTTATCATTAAAACCATATTTATCACCAGTTCATGTTGGAATTTTATCATTAGTTAAAAAAGACGGATTAAAAGAAAAAACTGATGAAATTTTCCTAAATATTAAAAGAAAATTTGATGCATTTTTAGATCATTCAGGTGCAATTGGTAGGAGATATAGAAGATTAGATGAAATTGGAGCCCCATTTGCAATAACAGTTGATCATCAAACGTTAGAGGACAATACTGTAACAATTAGAAAAAGAGACTCTATGGAACAAAGTAGAGTAGATATTTCTAAAATTGATTCTATTTTATTAGAATCTGTAGGATTTCCTTAACTTAAAAAAATAATTTTATTATTTGAGCTTAACAATTTTTTTAAAAATTAAATAAAAATAATAAACTATCGTCTAGTCTCAACTAGCTACTCAAAGGAAGAAGTAGAAGAGGTTTGTGACGAAAGTCCTGTTGAAGATGGTACAGATGGGAATTTATCTCCTATCTGTTGCTCAGCTACTGCAGATGCTTCTTGAAGAATCTTATCTGTTTCTTCATTTGAAACATCAGACTCCATGTTAAATGAGTCTCCTGCAAGTGAATCCATCATAAGTCCATTAAGTGTCTGGGTCATACTATTCAATTCTGAATCAGCTTCTGGCATGAATCTTCCGAGCGATGACTTCAATCCCTTCATTGTAGACATAGCTGGTCCAATTGCTACCATAGCATCACCAAGATCATGAATAGTTGTCAGTCTTAGTTGAACTTGTTCTAATGACATTCTTGCGTTGCCGAGCATCTTTGTAACTTTACGAATTTCAGCTAATTCGTTAGACAAAACTCTACTTGTGCTAGTATCATGTTGCTGCATTGCAGTCACGACTCGTTGAAAGAGTTGCGCATCTCTTTCTTGCAGTTTACCTAACATTGAGTCCATTTTCGAAATTTGGACTTGTAGTTTGTTAACTGCAGTTTGAATACGTGGTTTTAATGCACCTTGAGGCTTTACTGCATCGCGTAGTTTGCCAGTTACACTTTGGGTCTCTTGTCGAGCCCATGTACTGTCGAAGTTTGGCATGATAATGGATTTAGAAATTTAGTCTTAATGAGCGGTGTAAATTTAGATCAGCTTTTGAGTAAATTTAGCTAACAAACTATTATTGATGATTAATGAAAATGGTGTATTGGCAAAAATTGTTGTTTTTGATTCAGGTTTAGGCTCACTTTCAGTAATTAAAGAAATTCAAAAAATTGTAAAAACAGACATTGTGTATTTTGCTGATCAAAAAAATTACCCATATGGAGAAAAATCACAGGCTCAATTAAACACAATAATGAAAAAAACAATTAATCTATTGGAAGAAAAATTTATGCCCGACATTATTGTTGTTGCATCAAATACACCAAGTTTGATGTTAAATTTACAAACAAAAAATATTGTAGATGTTAAACCTCCCCTAAAATTAGCACAAAAAAAATCAAAATCAAAAAAAATTGCAATACTTGCAACAAAATCAGCTATTAAGAGTAGAGGACTTAGAAATTATATTAAAGAAAATAATATTCCTAAGTCATATAAAATTTTTAAAATAAATGGATCAAATCTTGTAGATTTAGTAGAATCAGGAAAATTTCTTAATAAGAAAAATTATTGTAAAAAAATAATTAAAGAAAGTTTAGAAAATTATATTATTAAAGAAAAAATTGATACCATTACATTATCAAGTACTCATTTATTATTTTTAAAGGCATTATTAAAAAAAGAATTTCCACAAATACAATTTATTGATCCAGGATATTTGGTTGCAACAAAAATTTTAAGAAAAATCAAAAATAAACAATCAAAAAGAAATTCATTAAAAATTTTTACTTCGGGTAATGTAATTGATTTTAAAAATAAATTAAATAAAATTGGTATTAATAATAAAATAAATTATTTATCTACTTAGTTTTAGCTTTTCTAAAACCATGAGTGAATGTTTTATCATAAAGTTTTGAATATTCATAAGATTTTGGTTTTATTACATCACCAATAATTACAATAGCAGTCATTGTAATTTTTTCAGCTTTTACTTTACTTGCAATATCTGTTAGTGTTCCAATAATTATTTTTTGATCTTTTCTACTTGCTCTATAAACAACTGCAACAGGTGTAGTTTTTTTATATCCACCTTCAATTGCTTCTTTTGAAATTTTATTTAGTAAATGAACACTGAGATAAAAAATTAATGTAGCTTGATGTTTTGCAAGTTCAGAAATTTGTTCTCTTTTAGGAACTTTGGTTCTTGCTTCTGCTCTTGTAATTATCATTGTTTGAGTTACTCCAGGTAATGTTAATTGAGTTCCAAGTGCAGCGGCTGAGGCTAGAAAAGAGGTAACACCAGGCACAACAGTAGATTCTATTCCTTTTTTTTCTAGATTATCAATTTGCTCTCTAATTGCACCATAAATAGCTGGATCACCATCGTGCAGTCTAACAACTAGTTTGTCTTTTTTTGCATTTTTGTATAACAAATCAAAAATTTCTTCTCTAACTAATTTTGCAGCATCATGAAGTTTTCCTTTTTTACATAATTTCAAAATAGGTTCAGGAATTAACGAACCAGAGTAAACTACAACATCAGCTTTTTGAATTAATTTTTTTGCTTTTACTGTAATTAATTCTGGATCACCAGGACCGCAACCAACAAAAAATACGTTAGACACGTTTTACCACCAAAATTGAAAAGTATTTTGTAGTTAACGAATCATCATTTACTTCACCTAATTTCATTGTTCTAACAATTTCATTTTCTGTACCCAAGTCTTGTCCAATTGCAAAAAGAGAATCATCTGGAAAACCTGATTCTTTCAAAACTTCAATAACTTTATCAAAATATCTACCATCTTTTAGAAATATCATTGATTCAGAATGTTTTGCAATTTCTTTGACACTTGATAAATCATAACATGAAGGAATAATTGCAACTTTTTCAGCGCCTTCTGCAACACTAACACCAACTTTAGATGCAAATGAGAATATTGATACAATACCTGGTACCACACTAATATTCATGTCAGGATATTTTTCTGTCAAATCTCTATGCATGTAGATCCATGTACTGTAAAGATATGGATCACCTACTGTAAGATATACAACATTTTTTCCTTTCAAAACAGTTTCAGCCATAATTTTTGCATTTTTTTTCCAAGAGGCTTCTAGAATGTCTTTATCTTTAGTCATTGGAAAAATTAGTTTTATAATTTCTTGATTTTTTGATTTATCAATAATAGGTGAAACAACTGATAATGCAATACTTGGTCGCGTCTCTTTAGAGGCTGGACACATGATAATATCGGCATTTTGGATTGCTTTGACTGCTTTTACTGTAAGTAGTTCTACATCTCCAGGACCTACTCCAATTCCAATTAATCCAGGCATGACTTTCATGCCTTTTTACCCAATTAAAAGTCTAGATTAAATTTTAGTGGCAGATATTATGGTAACTGGGTTTCTAGCTAACATCATAGTGCCAGTAGTAGTTTTTCTACTCTTAGATATGGTAACTTGGGTAATGTCAATAGAATCAAACTTCAATTTGTCAAGAATTTGTAATACTGAATAGAGTGTTTCAATTAGTATAATCCCAATTACAATTCTACCACTAGATTTTAATTTATTTTCTGAAAGCTTAACTATTTCTGCAGTATCACCACCTGTTCCACCAATAAAAATAACATCAGCAGATTCAAGTTCAGATATTTTTTCTTTAGCATTACCATAAATTACAGAAACATTTGAAAGGCTAAATTTTTTTAAATTCTTTTTAGTTAATTCAACAGCATTTTCATCATAATCAATTGCTAAAACTTTACCACTAGATTCAATTTGAAAGGCTGCTTCAACAGAAATGGAGCCACTGCCACAACCAATATCATAAACAGTTTGACCTGGTTTCAATCTTGCTTTACTAAGTTGTATTGTTCTTACTTCTTCTTTAGTAATTGGAACTTTTTCAGCACGTTCGAAATATTCATCAGGTATTCCAGGTGTTTTATAATTCCACATAATCCATCCTCTTACTTTTTTTAATTTTTTTATAAATTAATTCCTGTAGAGACGTCACCAAGATGTGTTAATGTATAACTGACAATCCATGAGAATAAATACAAAAATACATAGCTGCCTATACCTTGTGTAACAATTTTCTTCCTATCTGATGATGGTAATTGCATTTTCATTGCTTTAGCAACTAAAATTGAACCGAAAAATAAGATTATCATAAATCCAATTGATGCCCATCTTCTTTCTTCACCTTCAATACCTTCAAAAATGAATGTCGTTGCAATACCTGCAATAACACCTAAAACAATACGCATCCAAAATAATTTAGATAATTTTTTATCTTTTTCACTTTTAGCTGCATCACTGATTGGAGGAACTTTAGATGGATCTTTAGAATTATTTGTTAAAGGTTCAGATTTTTCTACTTCTGGAACATCAATACCATCTGTAATTTTGGGCTTAGAGTCATCAGATCCAGGCGTAGGTGCAGATTTTTTTTTCTTAAATTTGGCCAAAGTAAATTTCTAGCGTAAATCAAGCAAACCATGTTTAATATCTTTGGTAAAAATTTGAGCATAGAATAGGAAGGGTATAATTTTAGAGATAAAAGACAAAAACTATGGCATTAGCTGGTATAGAACTAAGATATTTAGTAAATCAAATTTCTGAACAAGTTCAAGGATACTACATCAGTAATATCTATGGGATAACAAAAGACAGTATTCTCTTCAAACTTCATCACACTGAAAAAAGTGATCTCTTTATGATGATTTCAACATCAGGTGTATGGTTAACTAAAGTAAAAATTGATCAAATGGAACCAAATAGATTGCTCAAGAGATTAAGAAGTGATTTACTACGATTAAAATTAAAAAAAATTGAACAGATAGGTGCAGAAAGAATTGCATATTTTACTTTTGAAGGATTTGGTAAAGAGTTTATTTTAGTGGGTGAATTTTTTGGCGATGGAAATATTATACTTTGTAGTAAGGAGATGAAAATTTTAGCTTTACAACATTCAATAGAAGT
Organism: uncultured Nitrosopumilaceae archaeon; assembly: GCA_937897875.1. GTDB lineage: Archaea > Thermoproteota > Nitrososphaeria > Nitrososphaerales > Nitrosopumilaceae > Nitrosopumilus. The sequence goes on along the minus strand of CALCPD010000055.1, from coordinate 5,963 downwards.
TAGACATAGAAAACTTAGTGTAGGATTAGAATATGCAGAACCTCCAGAAAATAATTTAGATATATTTAATTTAACTGAATCAAATTTTGATGAATTAAGAACTACTGATTTAATTTCTGCAAAATGGTTTGGAAGAACTTTAGGTTTACCAAAAAAATATGTTGAATCAATATTTGAAATTACAAATATTGATCGTAAAAAAATTGGAAATTTGTTAACAAATGAAGAGGTAACAAAAATTTATGAAACAACAAAGAAAATTGTTTTAGATGTTGTATCTGGAAATCATGAGCCAGTCATAATTAAAAACGAAAAAATAGAAGTTTTACCTGTAAAACTAGGAAAACTTGAAGGTGAAGTAACTGATGTTACTAGTTTCATTGAAGGATTAGATACAATTTTTACAAAAAATATAGTTGAAAAAGGTAAATCAATTCAAAGTAGTGGCTCTGATAAAAAAATTAAAGATTTAGAAACTCAAATATCTGAACAAGAAAAAGCAATTCAAACAGTAAAAGATAAATCAAAAAAAATTACAAATGTTGCAAATTCACTTTTTGAAATGGTTTCAAAAGGAATTTTTTCAATAAAAGATAGTCTAGCACAAGAAATTTTGGCAACTAATAATGCAAAATTGATTAGTGAAAAAGGAATCTCAATAATTATTGTTGAAGATGAAAAAATCAAAATAAATACAGATTCCCCACTTCAATCAATAGCATCTGTTTTGTTTAATCAAGCAAAAAAACAATCAGGTGCTATTAATTCAATTGAAGCAATTAAAGAAAAAACAGAAAAAAAATTAAAGAAATTCCAAAATCAAACAGAAGCTGAAAGAAATTTAGAGGTTGTTACAGAAATTAGAAAGAAAAATTGGTTTGAAAGATATAGATGGTTTATGACTACAGATGGATTTCTTACAATTGGTGGTAGAGATGCAGCATCAAATTCAGCTGTAATTAGAAAACATTTGGATAAAAATGATAAAGTATTTCATGGCGATATTTTTGGTTCTCCATTTTTTATTTTAAAGGATGCAGAAAATGTACCAGATACAACAATGAATGAAATTGCACATGCAACTGTTTGTTTCAGTAGAGCGTGGAGAGAAGCATTGTATGGGGTTAGTGCTTACTGGGTTCTTCCAGACCAAGTAAAAAAATCCGCGCCTAGTGGAGAATTTCTCCCTAAAGGCTCATTTACAATAGAAGGACAACGAAATTTTATCAAATCAGAGACTCTAAAATTAGCTGTTGGAATAATACAGCTTGAAGATAACGATCACGTCTTAACATGTGGACCTCCAGAAGCAATTAAAAAAAATTCTATTTGTTATGCAATAATTGAACCAAATGGATTAGAAATGGCAGAATGTGCAAAAAAAATAAGATTAGAATTTTTAAAAATATTTGAAGACATTACAAGAAAAATAAATATCGATGAATTTGTTCGCGCATTACCTGCTGGTAAAAGTCAAATTAAAGAAATTAGTTTAGGGGATTTAGAAAAAGAAAAATTTATTGATAATGAATTGGATTAGTTGAATCAGTATCAAGTAATATTTTCATTCCAGTTTTAATTGATTCAAATTCTTTATCGCTAATAGTAATTAATGGAATATTAGCTAATGCACATCCAGTAGCAACTGTAAGATCAGCTTTTTTACAAATCATTGCAAGTGGTGCGGTATTATTTGATTTTATTGAATAAATAGTGTATGCACCTACACTACTACCAATACCAGATGGGAATACTAAAATGGAATCTTTAATAGATTTTTCAAAAAGATTGTGATTCTTATCGCTAATAATTCCAGTTTTTTTATCAACTGTTCCTAAAAAATTAATTGGATCATTTGATTTTAAAATAATTCCCTCCACTTTACCTGAAACTAAAATTTTATTCATCTTGTTTCATCTTCAACAATTTCTTTTAATGATTTTAAATTAACACCTACGCCATTAGAATTTTTTAGATAAAATGCTCCTTTGATACTATTAGTAGTAACTGCATCAACATCATCCTTACATATCAATGGAGTTAGACATGTACAACAATCAGAAAGAATTTCACATCCTGCACGCTCAAGTTCAGTTATGTAACCAATTTTTTGTGCCTGCTCTTTTACAGTTCTAGGTAAGAAAACCATGCATCTTTTCTCAAATGAACGACCTTTTAGTTTAGCAGTAAGATCAGAAATTTCATCTAAACCTAATTGAGGACTTCCTAGTGTAATCAAATCACCTTTTTCAGCAGTGTTAAGTTCATCATGAACATTTTGCATTTCTTTTTCATCAAAATCTATTTTTTCAGTGTTAGGGTCTCCTTCAACAAAATTAAATTTAGCACAAGTTCCAGATGTTCCCATTCCTCCACACATTGCTTTACATTGTCTTTGATCCATTTCTCCAAGGCCAGAAATATTTACAGATGTATCACCTACTTTGCCAGCATAAAATCCTAACATTCCATATGTTAGTTCATTTGGATTTTTGACTTTCATTTGAATTGTAACATTTGGTGTATCCTCTTTACGTAATGAAGAGTAGGGACTTTTACCGATAATTGCACTAGCTAATGCACTAAATGCACTTTCTTTGTTTGTTTTTAAATTATCATAAGAATTTGCATGGATTGCAGCATTACTTTCTGCAAATGCAACTTGTGTTCCATTTTGTGGAATATCAAAAATTTCATATGGAATACAAGAAAATGATGGAATTACTCCCATTGTTTCATATGAATTTCTAATTGATAGTTGTTTAGAAATAAAATTTTCATCTAATTTATAATTAGAAACGTTATCAATATCAAATCCCATTGGATTTAATGTTGTTTTTACTTTAACACGAGCATTTTTACTAATACTAGATAGAAATTCTTCACCAGCATCACCAATTGTATTATAATTTACACCAGAAAGATGAGCCCATTCTATAGGAATTAGTTTTTCAGCATCTGTTGCTTCCCCAGTTGCAACCAAAATCCTATATGCCATCTGCATAATTTCTCCTTGTTCACCTTTTAGTGCAGATTCTTCTTCTCTAGTTAATTCCAATGGTAAATTATCATTATTACAGTTATAATACTTGTGCGTAGATTCCAAATAAAATGAAGAAAATATTAACTGGAATGACAGAAACTATGAATTCTGTAAAACCACCAAGAATTACAGCATTAAGAGATTTACATAATGCTGAAACAGGTCCATTTAGTATTTTAATTGGAACTATACTTTCTGCAAGAACAAAAGATGAAACAACGACAAAAGCGGTAAAAGCATTATTTTTAAAATATAAGAATCCAAAAGAGCTTGCAAATGCAAAAATTAAAGATGTAGAAAAAATAATTAGGTCAATTGGATTTTTTCATGTAAAGTCTAAAAGAATTATAGAAGTTGCAAAAATAATTCATACAAAATACAAGGATAAAGTTCCTGAAGATCTTGATACACTAGTACAATTACCAGGTGTTGGGAGAAAAACGGCTAATTGTGTTTTAGTTTATGCATTTGAAAAACCAGCAATACCAGTTGATATTCATGTTCATAGAATTTCAAATAGATTAGGTTTAGTTGATACAAAAAATCCTGAAGAAACAGAACAAGAATTAATGAGTAAAATAGATAAAAAATATTGGATTGATATTAATGATACATTTGTAATGTATGGTCAAAATATTTGTAAACCTATTTCACCAATGTGTGATGTTTGTAAAATTAAAAAAAGCTGTAAATATTATAAAACTAAGAACGCTTCTTAGTAAAATATAGTGTTGCACCTATAATTCCAATTCCTGCTGCAACATAAAATGGGAAAAATGCAAACATATTCTTTCCAGGATCACCTGATAGAATTTCTACAATCATGACACCAGAATTAATTGCAGGTGGATCAGTACTTCCTTCCATTCCATGAACAGAATATGATTCAATTTCAAATTTTCCAATATCCAAATTTGTTACTACTATTCTTGCTCCATTGTTTACAGTTAATCCTGCTCTATCAGTAAATGATACTATAGATTTTGCTTCAGGATACCAGCCTCTATCTAAGTCCCTATGAACAACTACGTACCCTTCATCAGGTGTTTGTACTGCAACCCAAAATTTATTGTCAGGTTTTGGACCCATACCTACTTCGATGAATTCAGTGTTATCCAGTTTGTCATATACCCTAAAAACTGCATTTCCATTTGGATTTGCATAAAGTAAATTATTATCAATAGTAATTTGCCAGCTAATATCATGAACAGTATCTAGTTGAATTATTGGTGCATTACGCAATACAGTATTGAATTTTTCAGCGGGAATTTCTAAATTTTCTATACTTAAAGAGGGATTAACTTCTTCTTGAGCAAATGCAGGAGTAATTAAAAATCCAAGAAATAAGATTATTGGAATAATATACTTCATGAGCTAATCTAAATTTGTTTGAATAAAAATCTAATCAACAAAAGGTTTTGGAGTATCCAAAATTACCTTTGCTACTTCAGGTCTTAAAATAAATTCAGATGGTGCTTGTCCATTTTGAATCATTTCTCTAAGTGCAGTTCCACTAATTTGCTCTTTTACATCATTATCATGTGGACATGCCTTTGGAGTTGTGTATGTTAGACATTTTTTACAATAGAAGAATGGTGGGAAGAATACCGGAGAAATATCTAATTCAGGATAATCATCAAAGATTTTTTGTGCTGCCATTGGATCATAGAATTTTCCAACACCTGCATGATCTCGTCCAATAATTATATGAGTACAACCATAGTTTTGTCTCATAATTGCATGATGAATTGCTTCTTTTGGACCAGCATATTTCATTTGTGTATGTAATGTTCCAAGTTTACATCTATTTTCAGGATAGTATAATTTTATCATAGTTTCATAACATTTTACAATAACTTCATCTACAAAATCACCAGATTTTTTCTTACCAATTACTGGATTTACAAATACACCATCACGAGTTGTTATAGATGTCTTTTGTAACATTTCATGTGCTACATGTGGTGGATTTCTAGTTTGAAAGGCACAAATTGTTTTCCAACCAGATTTTGCAAATGATTCTCGAGTTTGAGTTGGTGTTAATCTATTATTTCTAATTTCAGTATCATTTGGTCTTTGAATAAAATCAATTTTTCCACCAATTAAGAAGTCTTTCATAGACATGGTATATGCTACACCAGGATGTGATGAATCAGTAGTACCATAAACTCCTTGAGCTGTTTTCTCTTTATCAAAAGTAAATGTTTCATCAACATGTAATACAGCAATTCCAGTACCATCTGGATTTTTTAACAGAACATCTCCTGCATCTTTCATTTTAGAAGCAGTTTCTTCATCCACATCAAGTACAATTGGAATAGTCCATGCTAAATCATTGGCTAGTCTTCCACGAGATACAACACTTTCAAAATCTTTTTGTCCCAAAAATCCTTCTAAAGGACTAAAAATTCCATCTGCAATATTCTCTACATCATTTGCTAAATCTTCAGTAATAGTAATTGAAAATAATCCTGTAGAATCTACTTTAGTAATTCTATTAATTAAAATTCCACCATGTGCTTTAATTGAATTATTTTCTGACATGTCTAACCTCTATTTATGGTCTATATGAAGGCCACACTCTTTGTTACCATCTTGTTCCCACCACCATCTGCCTGCACGAATATCTTCACCAGGTTTTATTGCTCTAGTACAAGGTTCACAACCAATACTTGGAAAACCCTTGTCAAGAAGACTGTTGTATGGTAAATTATTATTTTTAATATATTCTTGAATTTGATCCCAAGTCCAATCAACTATTGGATTTATTTTTAAAATTCCACCATGACCATGATCTAATTGAAAAATTTTAACATCTTCACGATTTTTGGTTTGATCACGCCTCAATCCTGTAATCCAACCATCTAAAGTATTCAACATTTTATTCATAGGATGTACTTTACGAATTTCACAACAAAGT
>CALCPD010000054.1 GCA_937897875.1 uncultured Nitrosopumilaceae archaeon | reverse complement strand
AAATATTTAGCATTTTTTGTTTTATCAACTTCAGTAGAAATTTCATCAATTCTAGGCAATGGATGTAAAATAATTGAATCCTCTTTCATTTGTTTGACAATATCTAACCCAACAACATAACTACCCTTTACTTTGAGATATTCCTCTTCATCTGGAAATCTTTCTTTTTGAATTCTTGTAACATAAAGAACATCCAGATCATCAATATGATCCTCAAGTTGGGTAGATTCAGTAAAGTCCAAATTCTTTTTAATTTCATAAGTAGAGTCAGATCTTATTCGTAATGATTCTGGTGAAATCAAACGAACATCAACATCATAGTTACCTAAACCATACAATAACGAGTAAACAGTTCTTCCATATTTCAAATCACCAACAATACCAACTTTTAGTCCATCAATCTTTTTCTTTTCTTTTTTAATTGTAAACAAATCTTGAATTGCTTGAGTAGGATGTTCCTCAGTACCACTACCTGCATTAATTACAGGTTTTTCTGAAATTTCAGATGCAAATCTACTTGAACCATCTAAAGTATGTCTCAAAACAAGAACATCAGAATAGATAGACATTACTTTTACTGTATCTGCAAGACTCTCACCTTTTTGAGTTGATGATGATGAAATATTTGAAATTCCTAAAGAACTACCTCCAATGGATGCCATTGCAGAATCAAAACTAAGACGAGTTCTAGTACTTGGTTCATAAAACAAGTATCCCAAGGTTTTTCCTTTACAGATTTCTCGTCTTTGTAAAGAATCTAATTGCATAATCTTATCAGTAGATGTAAAGATTTTTTCTAGTTGTTCTTTACTATAATCCTTAATTGAAATAATGTCTTTTTGATAGAACTCGTTCATTCTTTCAATAATATATACAGGTCACTATACAAAGTATTCTGATGGAACAGTCTGAACTAATGGTTAGACGAATCAAAGAAGGCACAGTAATTGATCATATTGATGAAGGTAAAGGCATCCAAGTACTGGATGCATTAAGAATTGATGGTAAGGATGGTAGTTTAATCACCATAGCTTTGAACGTGCCAAGTGGAAAATCAAAGAAAAAAGACATCATCAAAGTAGAAAATAAATTTCTAAAAGATGATGATACAAACAAAATTGCAGTTATAGCACCAAAAGCAACTATCAATATTATTAAAAATTACAAATTAATTGAAAAAAGACGAGTATCACTTCCAAATGAAATAGACAGAATATTCCGATGTTCTAATCCAGATTGTATTACAAACAGTACAGAGCATATTGAATCAGTAATGGATTTGATTGACAAAGAAACAATGATACTCAAATGTAGATATTGTGCAAGAATTTTAGATGTAAACGAAATAAAATATAATTAAATAATAAAATTAAAAATTGAAAAGTTTGTAGTAAGGACTATTGTCCTAAGATGATAAACATCATAACTATACCGTAGATTGCGATTGATTCGACCATACCTACGAAGATGAATACTTTTGATTGCAATGCTGGGTTTTCACTAATTACTGCAAGACCTGCTGCACCGACTTGACCTAAGCCAATACCTGCACCAAATGCTGCAAGACCAAATGCTAAACCTGCACCGAGAATTTTCAATGATCCATCACTTGATGCACCATCTTCTTGTGCATATGCTACACCAGTTGATCCGATAACTGAAATTACTGCTGCTGCCAAAAGTAACAAGACAATAGTTTTCATTGTAAATTGGACTCAATAAGTTCCTTATTTAAATCATGATAAGAATTTAGAATTAAATTTTTGTCAGAGTACTTTTTTTGAAACTAGATAGATCATTTTTGATAGATTTTGTAAAATCATCTTTATCTTGATCTATTATTTTTTTAGAGTTTTCAATTAATTTTTTTATTTCTTCTTTTGCCATTATTTCCTACTTTCCATCTTTGCCTTCACTTTTTTTAACTTTGCGAATTCTTCTCTTTCTCTCTCTTCAAGAGTAGCAAGAATAAATCGTATTTTTTGTTGATATTGAGGAATAATTACATTTTCTAGTGCATTTAGGAGTTTTTGTGTCTTTTCTAGTGCTTTTGCAAGACTAAAAATAGAATTTTCATATTCTGCTGCTTTACAAATTTTAGGCATTAATTCTTTGATTTGTTTTGCTGCTCTATCAATTGAAGAATTAGTATCTGCAAATCCATAAGGCATAGATTTTGTATCTTTTTCAGTAACTGATAATGCAGGAATTTGAACATCAACAACTCTTCGTACATGTACTTCAACTTCCATCACTGGTGGTGTTGATTCAGCAACAGAGTCAACAGTGTTAGTACCTAATGCTAAATATGCTTCATTAACAGATTTGTAAATATCTTGTAATGGATCCCAAATTCCACCTCTTGCTTTTGAGGCTTCCTCAATCATCTCTTCAATATTTTTTAGTAAAACTTTACGTTTATCATCTAAAATTCCTTGTACCATTACAGCAACTTGGCTTGATTTTTTGTATTTGAAAAGTTCAATTTTTGTGGCAGCTACATTTTGTCCAAATGACATTCTGTTACTCTCCCTGATAATATTGATCTACGTACTTATCTTTAATTTTAGTAATTTCATTCTTTGGTAGTTTTGATACAATCTTCCACAAAATAGCAAGTGTTTCATCAATTGTTCTATTTTCATCAGTTGCTTGTGAAAGGAATTCTTTTTCAAAGACATCACCAACATCCATGTATTTCAAATCAATTTCAGTTAATCCGGCTTTACCTACAATTCCTGCTAGTGCTCTTACTTCTTGTGCTCTAGAATATGCATCATAAACTTGGTTAGCAACTTCAGCATGATCTTCTCTTGTACTTCCTTCACCAATTCCGTCTTTCATCAATCTACTAAGACTCATCAAAATATTGATTGGTGGATAAACTCCTTGTCTAAACAAATCTCTACCAACTACTACTTGGCCTTCTGTAATGTAACCAGTAAGGTCAGGAATTGGGTGAGTAATATCATCAGATGGCATTGATAAAATTGGAACTTGGGTAACACTTCCTTTTCTTCCATTAAGTTTTCCTGCTCTTTCATAAAGTGTTGAAAGGTCAGTGTAAAGATATCCAGGATATCCTTTTCTTCCAGGAACTTCCTCTCTTGCTGCACTAATTTCTCTTAATGCTTCTGCATAGTTTGTCATATCAGTTAGAATAACTAAGACGTGCATTCCCAATTCAAATGCCAAATATTCAGCGACAGTTAATGCTACACGAGGAGTGATAATTCTTTCAATTGCAGGATCATCTGCGGTATTCAAAAATAGAACACTTCTTTTTAGTGCACCAGATTCTTCAAGACTTTTTCTGAAATATTCTGCTTCACTGTATTGCACACCAATTGCTGCAAAGACTACAGCAAAGTCATCATTAGTACCAACTACTGATGCTTGTCTTGCAATTTGTGCTGCTAGTAAATTGTGTGACATACCAGAACCTGAGAAAATTGGAAGTTTTTGTCCTCTTACAAGAGTAATCAATCCATCAATTACAGATACACCAGTTTGAATGAAATCTTTTGGATATTCACGTTGTTCTGGATTCATTGGTTCACCGTTAATATCAATAAATTTATCAGCAATTGGATCAGGTAATCCATCCTTTGGTCTTCCTAATCCATCAAAGACTCTACCAAGTACTTCTTTTGATACTGGCATTTCCATAACTTTTCCAACAAATTTAGCATTAGTACCAGAAATAGATAATCCAGTAGTTCCTTCAAAGACTTGTACGATTGCTTTACCGTTACCAACTTCTAGAACTTTACCTAATCTTCTTTCACCTTCATTAGTTTCAACTTCTACAAGTTCATCAAATGCTGCATTATCTACATCATCAACAACAACTAGTGGTCCTTTAATTTCAGCAATCTTGCTGTATTGAACTCCGCCTTCAGTGGTCAATTTTTAACTTTCACTCCTGAAATATTTTTGAATTGCTCTTTCATATCGGTTTCTAATTGATCAAGTTTTGGCATCTCATCATCTTTGATATCCATTCTTGCTTTAAGTAATGATGTAACAACAGGTAGTTCGCGAATTGAAGCTAGTGGTGCTCCTTCTTTAAGTGATTGTTGGCCTAGTTTGTAGAAATCTACAACTAATTTCAATAGTTTGAATTGTTTCTCAGGGCTACAGTATGTATCAACATCATCAAATGAATTTTGTTGAAGCAAACCAATCTTTACCATTCTTGCAATTTCTAAGATGAGTTTTTCCTCATCAGGTAATGCATCAGGACCTAAGAGTTTTACAATTTCTTTTAGAGTATCTTCTCTTTGTAAAATTCCATAAGCTTCATTTCTAATTCCAAACCAATCTTCACTAATATTTTCACCCCACCATTTTGCAATATCACCAAGATAACCAGAATAACTGTTCATCCAATTAATTGATGGGTAGTGTCTAGAGTATGCAAGTTTTGCATCCAATGCCCAGAAAGTTTTGATAAATCTCATTGTGTGTGTTGTAACTGGTTCTGTAAAGTCACCACCTGATGGAGACACAGCACCAATCAAAGTAACTGAGCCATCACGGTCTGGACTTCCAGCTGCTCTAACACGACCTGCTCTTTCATAAAATTCTGCTAATCTTGATGCAAGATATGATGGATAACCTTCTTCTGCTGGCATCTCTTCTAATCTACCACTCATTTCTCTGAGTGCTTCAGCCCATCTACTTGTAGAATCTGCTACAAGAACAACGTCTTTACCCATATCTCTATAATATTCTGCAATTGTTACTCCAGTGTAGATACTTGCTTCTCTTGCTGCTACTGGCATGTTACTTGTATTTGCAACAAGTACAGTTCTATCCATTAACGGTTTTCCACTACGTGGATCTTTAAGATGTGGGAATTCAACTAATACTTCAGTCATTTCATTTCCTCTTTCACCACAACCAATGTAAACAACAACTTGTGAGTTTGCCCATTTTGCAATTTGGTGCAATGTAACAGTTTTTCCAGTTCCAAATGCTCCAGGAATTGAACCAGTTCCACCTTTAGCAATTGGGAAGAATGTATCAATTACACGTTGTCCGGTAAGTAATGGAACTGTTGCATCATATCTTGTGTTGTATGGACGTGGTTTTCGTACTGGCCATTTATGATACATTTTGAGTGGTACGTTTTGACCGTCTTTCTCAACTGTTGCTAATTCAGTTTCTAAATTATAATCTCCTTCTGAAACAAGGTTTGAAATTTTTCCACCTGGATGATTTGGCGGAACCATGATAGAGTGTTCAATAAGATCTGTTTCTTGTACAGTTCCAATAACATTACCTGGTAAAACTTCATCACCGTTACTTGCAGTTGGAACAAAGTGGTATGTCTTAACCATATCAACTGGAGTAGTTGTAATACCTCTACCGATAAAGGAACCAGATGCTTTTGATAGTTCTTTTAGTGGTCTTTGAATTCCATCATAAAGTTGTCCAATAATTCCTGGACCTAATAATACACTAAGTGGGTTTCCAGTTCCAACTACAGGTTCACCTGGTTTTAATCCACTTGTTGACTCATAAACTTGAATAAATGCTACATCTCCAGTTAATCTAATTACTTCACCGACTAATTTTGAATTTCCGACAGTTACAGTTTCATACATTTTGGCATCAGCCATGCCATCTGCTCTAACGGCTGGACCACTAACCCATACAATTCTGCCTTGTGCTGTCATCTTATTCTTTTACCCCGAATTTTGATGCAATTTCTTTCCTAATTAAAGGCTTTAAACGATCTATCTTTGCATCAATAGTATTATCAAATTTCATAGCTCCATCTTTAGACTGAATTTTAACACCACCAATGCAATCAATTGTTTCAGATGATAGTTCTGATCCAGCAAAGTTACTTAATGCTGATTGAACTACATCACGATCTTTAGAATTTGTGAATACTATAACTTCAGATGTTCCTAGAACTTTGGTAGATTCATCTAGTAATGATTTAATGAGATTTGCATAATCGCCATTGCGATCAGAATTTGAAATTTGGTCTAATGCTTTGGTGAAAACTCTACTAACAGCATCTTCTAAAGCTAAAAGTTGTTTATTTCTGGCTTCAATATCAGAACCACCAATAATCTGTTTTTCAAGTTTATCTGCTTCTTTTCTTCCATCTGCAACAATTTTGTCGTATTCATCCTCTAGTTTAGTCACGGAATTATCAAGAATTTGATGAGAATCACTTACTGCTCCATCTAAATTAGATAGAATATCGTGCTCAGTTTGATCTAAAATCTTATCAATTGTCTTTTCAAGAGAAGAATTTGTCAATATCACGCGTTTTATGATAATAGATTTTAATGTTTGGAAAAGAAAATTCTGTTGAGAAAGATATTAAAAACTAAGAAATTTTCAGAGGATTAACTTGGCAATAGCTGATCTGAAACTTGGAAGCGTAATTTTACCAAGATCTGAGTCACCAAAAGCAATATCCAGATTAACTGAATTTGAGTGGTTTCATAAAATTGACACAGATAACGATACAGTAACTCCAGAGATTGATGATTTGTTACTAGAAGCTCAAAAAACATACCAATCCATTGATGATGTAATCAAAGGTCTTGGAGTTCCACAAATGGTCGGAATTCTTGAAATTATGTTCACAGGGAAAAAAATCAAAAAGAAAGATTACGAAATTGATGAAATTGAAGATATGGTAAATGAGCTTAAAAAAAGAGCACCATCGATAATTGATGAACCAATCAAGCTTTTAGAAGAACAAGCAACTACAAAACGCTCACTAGAAGAATATACATCATTAAAAGAAACACTCGAAGTTGCAAAAAAGCTAAACATTGATCTTTCAGGATTTGGATTAATGAAATATTTTTACACAAATCTATTTGTAATTGATTCTAAAGATTACGAAGAAATCAGTAGAGCATTAGAAGGTATTACATTTTTCAAATATGATTTAGCACTTAAAGAGAAATCTGCAATTTTAGTAATTGCAAGTATTGATGATTCTGATAAAGCACTTAAAGTTCTCAGAGGTTTTAATGCAAACCCATTTTCTATTCCTGAAGGAATTCCTCAAATTCCAGCCCAGGCATATTCAATGGCTGAGACTAAAATTAAAGAATTAACAGCAAAGCAATCTACAATTACAAAACAAATTACAAAAATTTCAAAAAAGATTAGACGTGATATTTTAGCAATTCATGAAGAAGCTCAAGTTGCAAAAGACGTACTTGAAACTTTAAGAAAACCAGGAGGAACAAAGAATTTTGCAGTTATTCAGGGATTCATTCCAATAAAGATGGAAGAGAAATTCAAGAATGCAACAAAACAATGGATGTCTGTTTCTGAAGATGTTACAGACCCAAAATTAAAAGAACAAATTCCAACTCTATTTGATAACAAAAAATTTGTTAGAACATTTGAGGTAATTACAGAAAGTCAGGGAATTCCAAGAAAAGGAGAAGCTGACCCAACACCTATGATTGCTTTAATGTGGCCAATTTTCTATGGGTTGATGTTTGCAGATGTAGGCCACGGATTATTATTAATGGGAATGGGATTATTATTCAAATTCAAAGGACAAGGTAATCTTTCAAGATGGGGAATGTTAATTGCAATCTCTGGAGCATCTGCTGCTATTGCGGGTGTTGGAGCTGGTGAAGCGTTTGGATTCCACCTAGATCATATGGGACCATTAGAAGGATTATTAGAAGAAGGAGGAGCTTTACATTCAATAAGTTGGCTTGTAGGAATTATCAGTGTTGCAGAATTAACATTTGAACAAGTAATCAATATTCTCAAAGTATCATTATTCATCGGAATTGTACATTTAGTTTGGGCAATGATTCTACGTGTTAAGAGATTAGCTCAAGAAGGTCACAAATTTGTAATGTACATGGAAGCAATTCCAAACATCACACTATACGGTGGAATTGTAGTAATTATGATGTGTGCAATTGGTGCAAACTATGATGTAATGAACATGTACTCTAAAGTACACACTGAAGCAGTTCCTTGGGTAACAATATTCTTAGGAGATTGGGCTCAAGTTTGGATTATCTCAAGAATTGCAGTAATTATCGTACTTGTATCAATGACAATGATGATGATAGGAGGAATTATGCATGCAAAGAAACATCCTGAAGATGGAGGTTCTGCGGCAAATGTCGTAATGGAAGTTTTCCTAGGTAAAACAGTAGAAGCGTTAGCTCA
>CALCPD010000053.1 GCA_937897875.1 uncultured Nitrosopumilaceae archaeon | reverse complement strand
TTACGTAATGCTTGTAATACATAATGTCTTAATTTAAAAATTGAAGCTGTTTTTTGATTTCTCATATCTAATGCACGATGATTTAACCTTGTATCGATATTGCTTTCTAATCTTCCAATTGGATCTACTGGTAATGGGTGAATTGCTTTTGCTAAAACTTCTATCTCTTCAGCTTTTATTTCAAATGCAAAATCTCTTGCTTTAGTTTCTTGAACAATCCCTTTGATTCTTACTGCACTTTGACGATTAATTTCCCCTAGATTATCATTTAATTCTCCTTTGACAATAACTTGAGAAATTCCTGAAATATCTCGAAGTGTAATGAATGACATTTTTCCTAATTTTCTAAGATCTTCTATCCATCCGCCTAGGACTACTTGTTTTCCAATTAACTCTTCACTTAATTCTGAAATATCGTGTGTTTTTACAAAAACCATATCTTTCATTTATCCTCAAATTCTATCTCAATGTCAAGGTTTCGGGCATTTTTGACAATTTCTATGACTTTTTTGGTATCAATTGGGAATTTTGGTGTCCATTTACCTGAAACAACTGCTTTTGTTTTTTGGATGCCTCCTGCCCAAACTGAATTAATTGCCAAAATTTTTGTTGGGAAAAACAAATCCTCTATGAATTTTTTATCTGTCTCTTCTGCTTCTACCAACCAAATTTTCTCTTTGAATTGATCTTGGAGTAATCTATACAGTGTTCTACTTTGTCTAATTGTCATAATATCATTTTTTGCTAATGCTATGATGTAGTTTCCTTCAAATTCTTTACAGGAGTGAAGTGAAAAATTCTCTATTTGCTTATTTGATTTGGCAATTTTTGCTAATAATATTGATGCATCTACATCTGCTTTTGTTAACTCCCCTGTCTCTACTTTTCCCTCACATTGAGGACAAAGTACCGCATTTTTTGCATCAAAGCCGCATATTGGAAATATCATTTAAATCGATTTTTTATTTCTAATAATGTTGTTTATATCCCTTAGTGCAAAACAAAAATTCTAGTTTGGATCTACAAATGATATGACTTTGTTGTCGATAAATGGGCTATTTTCAAGATATTCCTCCTCAAAAGGTCCTGTATATGCTGTTGATGATATTGATTTTGAATTGGATTCTGGAGAATCTTTGGGAATTGCTGGTGAAAGTGCATGTGGAAAAAGTACCTTGGGATTATCCTTGATTCGAATGCTTTCTGGTGGAACTAGTTTTGGAAAAATTCTTTTTGATGGTGATTCTATTTTAGATCTACCTGAATCTAAATTTGATAATGAGATTCGTTGGAAAAAAATCTCTATGATTTTTCAAGGTGCTATGAATTCATTAGATCCTGTATTTACAATTAAACAACAATTTGTTGAAATTTTAAAACAACATAATTTTGATGGAAATTTTGATAAATCTATTTTGGATTCAATAAATTCAGTTAACTTAGATGATGATATTTTAAAAAAATATCCTCATGAATTAAGTGGAGGTATGAAACAAAGGGTGATTATTGCTATGGCCTTAATTTTAAAACCTAAATTTGTAATTGCAGATGAGCCTACTACTGCATTGGATGTTTTGATTCAGGCACAAATTATCAACTTACTTAAAAAATTAAAAAAAGACGGAATGTCTTTTATGTTGATTACACATGATTTAGCAGTTTTATCTGAAATTGCAGATAAGATTGGAATTATGTATGGTGGACAAATGGTTGAATTCGGTTCTTCTCAGGAAATTTATAAAAATCCTAAACATCCTTACACTCAAGGACTTTTAGAATCAATCCCTACTCTTAAAGGCAATACTCCAAAATATATTCCTGGAACCCCGCCAAGTTTACTTGATGCTCCATCTGAATGTCGATTTATTGATAGATGTCCTCTAGCTATTGAAAAATGTAAACAACTTCCACCTAAATTTAAAACTGATACTGGTTATGTTCGGTGCTGGCTTTATGATGATGAAAAATAATTATTTTGAATTTAGATACTGTGAATCAATTTTTTTTAGATATGTTTCTTGAATTAAACTAGTTTCTCTTTCTATTACATTTCTGCAAATCATTTTTGCATATTTTATCAAATCTGCATCTTGATGATTATTTTCAAATGAATTTATTTTTTTTAATACATTTTGTTCAAATTCCATAGTATTGTGAAGCTCTTTACTCACTTCTTCAATTTTCATTTGCTGATAATTTTTTGGTTTTCTTGAACTAATCTCTTCAATTAATTTTTTAATATCATTCATGTTTTGCAATTTTTCTTTAGATCCTTTAATTTTGATTTTCTTTTTTATGTTCTAAAATATGTTTTAATCCCTCTGTCATACTAAGGGAATCTAAATCAATTTCACAATATGGGCATTTCAAGATATAATTCTATGAATATTTTTTGACGATTGGCAGGCATGAATCTATGATTCTCAACATCTCTGATCTGATGACTTTTTTATCAATTGAAACCCACACTATGGCTTTCTTTATTGCAAATGATATTGTTTGTACTTTCTTACGTTCTTCCCAAACAAATTCAACTTCGCCTAAATTCTTATCGAAGAATGCTTCTAGATCTGAATTCATGGCAATATGTGAAAATTGATACTTGGTATTTTTATCGTCTAATAATGGTGTTAATTCCTGTCTTCTGGAATGTGCAAGTAGTTCTCCTCTTTCTCCTATAACTCCTACAAATCTGATAAATGGACTAATAGAACTGATATTATCGCAAATTAATTTAAATTTCTTAGTTGTCATGTAACTTACTCGATTTTTATTATATTTTAATCCTGTCGTTGATTTTATTGCATTTTTAATTTCTTTTACTGGTAGTTTTTTAAAATATTGATCCTAATCCTAATACTACGATAATTGTTTTAATTATTTTGCCTGATATCATAAAAATTGAGAATTTTATAAATTTCATTTTTTTTACTCCTGCTGAAATTAAAATCAAATCTCCTACGATTGGAATCCATGCTGCAAAAAATATTGCACTCCATCCAAATTTGTCTAGCAGTTTATTGTGATTTTTATCCTGTTTCTCTACATCTGATTTTTTTTTCATTTTTTTAATTAACTTATTTCCACCAAACCCTATGAAATAATTTAAAATTCCTCCTATGGTTGATCCTATGATTAGTGTAATTGCTACCAGAACAATATTTTCTCCTCCTATCAGTAGTGCTGATGTCAAAATTTCTGTTGGTAATGGTATTGCTGTTGCTGCTAATAATGAATTCAAAAATAATCCAATTATTCCATATTCTTGAAATATGTTATTAGTTAGTACTTCTTGCATTTGTTGATAATATTCTATGAATAATTCTATACTCATGCATATTCTGTTTTAGTATGTTTATTATTCACTTTGTTTGAAAATTGTTCGTTTTGATTAAATATCGCCTAGAATTGCTTTGATTAATGGAGTTAACTGACATTTTTCCGTTTGCTCCTGATGATGGTTATCTTATCCTAATTTTAGTTAATTTTATTGGCTCTCTGATTCCTTTTGTTCCTCTGCCTGGATTTCTACTCTTGGCAACAATGTCTGTGGGTTCTGGATATGATTTACATTTATTGGCTATCTTGTCTGCTATTAGCGCCACTATTGCAAAACAAATTATATTTTTTGTTAGTTTTGGTGGCCGTAAAATTATGAATAATAAAACTAGAAAAAGAATGCGACCTTTTGAAAGATTGGTTAAAAGATATGGTGCAGCTGCTGCATTTTTTGCTGCTGCAACACCTATGCCTGATGATATAATTTTCATACCTCTAGGACTTGCAAAATATAATCCCAAACGATTCTTTGCTGCAACTCTTGCAGGAAAACTTGTATTAAGTTACATCATTGTCTTTATTTCTCATTATGTTGGTTTGTCATTCATTGAACCATTTTTAGAAAATGTTGATGATGCCACTCCTGTTTATATCGGATTTCTAATTTTTGCTGCAGTAATGACTGGTGTAATTATTTTAGTTTTAAAATTAGATTGGCAGAGAATAATGGTTAAATTTGCTCCTTGGACATTGGATGATAACTCTGACGACAATGTTGATGAAGATAATGAAAAAAATGTTAAAAAATAAATTATATTTGAAAATTCCACAGCATTTCTTTTCCGTTTTTTATTCCCACTCTAGTTGATTTTTTTATTTTTTTTACTTCTAAACCCTGCTCAATGTATATTTCTGTTTTTTTTGTTAAATCTATTCCGTAATGTTCCTTTGTAATTTCTAATGCTTGTGTTAGTTTTCCAGGACCATTTGTTAAATTTTTTAAATTTTTAATATTTCTGTTTTGTTGCATTTTCTTAATTCCTTTTTCTGGAATAATTCCTCGAATTAATACTGCCCCTGCTGGGTCTTTCATTTTTTTGGCTACTACATTGAAACAATAGTGCATACCGTATGTAAAATACACATATGCTATTCCAACTTCTCCAAACATTACCTTGTTTCTATCTGTGATGTTTCTAAATGCGTGACTGGCAGGATCATTTTTGTGTCTATATGCCTCTGTTTCAATGATCGTTCCTGATATTTCGTAATTCCCTATTTTTCTAGTTAATTTTTTCCCTAGTAGTTCTTTTGCTACGACCACTGTGTCCCTTTGGTAGAATTTTTTAGGTAGTATACTCAATGTTTATTTTAATTTCTTTCTTATCTTTTATTTCTTCTATTACTTTAAACAATTTTTTCATATCTTTTTTTAACACATTAATTAATTTTTGATTATATATTGTAGCAGCTGGATGAATTGTTAAAAAATACACTTGATTATTTTTTCTAACAACTTTTCCTCTAAATTTTATTATTTCTTTTCCGTTTAATAATGAATTAAATGCTGTATTGCCTAAAATACAAATTATTTTTGGTTTAATGATCTCTATTTCTTTTTCAAGATAATTCTTACATGTATCTCTTTCAGTTATTGTTGGAACCCTATTTTTTGGTGGTCTACATTTTACAATGTTTGTTATGTATATTTCATCTCTAGTTATTCCTGCATTTTCAAGTGCAATCGTTAATTTTTTCCCTGCAATTCCAATGAATGGCTCTCCATTGATATCTTCATTTTTTCCAGGTGCTTCACCTACAAAAATTACATCTGATTTAAAATTCCCTTTTCCTGGAACTGAATTATTTCTTGTCTTACTTAATTCACATTTTGTACATTGTGTCACTTGCTTCTTGATTTTTTGTAATTTTTTTTCCATACTAACTTACACTTTTTACAGTTGCTGTTCCTCTAATTGTTGGACCTCCATTACCCATAATCATTGATTGCATTGGATCTCCTTTACCACAATTGGTTATTGGTCTTACTGTAAAATCATTTCCACATGCATCAATTGAATTAAAAAACTCTGGTGCTGTTCCCATCACAATTACGTCTCTTAACAAATCTGTTAATTCTCCATTTTCAATTTTTTGTGCATATTGACAAGATATGCTCCAGTTATACCTCTTCATATCAATTGATGGAATTTTCATATTTGAAATATAATATCCGTTTTTTACATCTTTAATTATTTCATCAACTTTTTGATTTCCATTCCCAATACAAGTACATGCCATGCGTATTAGAGGCATATATCGATAATTTGTTGCTCTCATGTTGCCTGTAGGATGTGTATTGAATACTTCTGACGTTTCTCTATTCTGCATATGATTTTTTAAAATTCCTTTTTCTACGAGGTTTGTTTTTTTGGTTTTGACTCCTTCATCATCAAAGTAATACCATCCTAAACTTTCTTTGATTGTGGGGTCATCAAATACATTCAGATTTTCTGAACCGATCTTTTCACCTATTTTTCCTTTCCACCAAGCTCCTCCTGCCCACGCCATTTCTTTTCCTAATACTCTGTCTGCTTCTGATGGATGTCCAAGAATTTCATGTGTAAGAAGTGAAACAAAATCTGGATTCATTACTACCGTTGCATTTTCTTCTTTCACTGGTTTTGCATAAATTAATTCAGATGCCTTTTTTGCAATTTCTTTTGCACTTTGTTGGGAATTATTTATAATTAATTCTAATCCCCCTCTTCCTCCTTCTGTTATGTTTACCGATTGTGTTTGAGCTGAATCATGAGATGTTGCACTCATCTCCATCACTACATCTGTAAAATTTTGTAAAATTTCTGAACCTTCTGTGTTTGTAAAATATTTTGAATTAATTGTATAGTATGGATTCGTAATTGATTTTATAATTTTTGATGTGTCTTTAATTATTTTATTACATTCTAAACCTATTTTTGCTAATTCTTCTATATCTGGTTTTTTTAAAACTGGAAAATTAATTTGTTTTTTATTAATTGGATTATTATGTAAATTAATTTTATTTTTTTTATTTGAAATTTTTTTGTCTGAATTTTTTATTGTATTATCTAAAATACCTTTTATTTCTTCAAATGAATTTGGATTTGTTATTGAACAAAAACTCCATGACCCATTTTTGATTAATCTGACACCTATTCCTCTATCTTCATTATTTCTAATGTGTTCAATTTCCCCATTTTCTATTAATATTGATTTTTTTACTTGTTGCTCTGCTCTTACATCACAATATTGAACACCTGCCTTATCTGCATATTTTATTATTTTATCTGCAAGATCTTGTAGTTTTTGTTCCATAATTCACAAATTTTGATGAGTTGTAAATCTTGTACTATTAATGACTGGATATTGCAGGCATGGTGAAATAATACTCATCTTCAAAATCATAGTCTGCTGCATTCCTTTTTCTCAAAAATTCAAAATATTGTGTACAATTTTCATAAAATTCTTTGTTTTTTGTTGTTTCTTGGTGCATGATTTAACTAGTTATTTTTGAATTTTTTAATGAGAGTGAGTCATTTTGATCCTTCCTGTGTGTTTTCTTTAACTAGACTGCATTGGATATTTTTTATATTGAAACATTGATTACATTTTATGACTGGCATACTTGTTGCTGATACTAGTGTAATCATTAATGGTAACCTTGCTGAACAAATTGAATCTGGATCTATTAGAGATTTTGAAATCATAATTCCTCAAGCTGTATTTGACGAACTTCAATCTCAAGCTTCTAATCGTAAGGAGCAGGGGTTTATTGGATTAGAACAAATTCAAAAACTTAATCGATTATCTGAAAATTATGGGTTAAAAATCATTTTGAAGGGGTCTCATCCTGCTATTGATGATATTAAATTTGCTGCAAGCGGTAGAATTGATGCTTTAATTATTGATATTGCAAAACAAAATGATGCTATTCTTTACACTTCTGATAATGTCCAACATTTGGTAGCACAAGCTGAAGATGTACAGACTGTATTTTTAAAACCAAAAATTATTCGTGAAGAACTTGAATTTTTAAAATTTTTTGATAGTACTACAATGAGTATTCATCTTAAAGAAAATCAATTCCCACTTGCAAAACGCGGAAAACCTGGAGAGTTTTTACTTACAAAAATTGGTGAAGATCTTCTTACACTAGATTATTTGAAAATGATTTCTTCACAAATACTGTCTGCTACAAATATTACTGATTCTAGTACTATTGAAATTTCTAAAACTGGAGCGTCTGTTATACAACATGATGATTATCGTATTGCAATAACATATCCTCCATTTTCTGAATCTTATGAGATAACAATTGTTCATCCAACTGTAAAATTATCTCTTAGTGATTATACTATCTCTGAACCTCTAATGGAGCGTCTTACTGCTAGGGCTGAGGGTATTGTTATTTCTGGTTCTCCTGGTTCTGGAAAAAGTACTTTGGCTTCTGGGTTGGCAAATTTTTATCATGATCAAGGAAAAATTGTTAAAACATTTGAATCTCCTCGGGATTTACAAGTTAATACCGGAATTACACAATATAGTAAATTAGATGGAAGTTTTGATAACACTGCGGATATTTTATTATTAGTCAGACCTGATTACACTATTTTTGATGAAGTAAGACGAAGAGAAGATTTCACCACTTTTTCTGATTTGCGATTAACTGGAGTTGGAATGGTTGGGGTAATTCATGCTAATTCCCCTTTAGATGCAATTCAGAGGTTTATTGGTAAAATTGAACTTGGAATCATCCCAAATGTTTTGGATACAGTTGTGTTTGTAAATGATGGTGATATTGAGAAAGTTTATGATTTAGAGTTAAAAGTAAAAGTTCCTACTGGGATGACTGAATCTGATTTAGCTAGACCTGTAATTGAGATACGAAATTTTGAAAATAATGTTTTGGAACATGAAATTTACACGTTTGGTGAAGAAAATGTTATTGTTCCTGTAACAAAACATGGGGAGACGGTAGGTATTCAAAAATTAGCTGAAGATAAAATTAAAGATTATTTTCAAAAATATGATTCTAATGTGCAAGTTGATATTTTATCTGAAAATCGTGTTAAGGTAAGTGTACATGAAGACTGCATTGCATCGATAATTGGTAGAGGTGGAACTAATATCAATGAAATTGAAAAATTTCTTAATGTTCACATTGATGTTGTTGCCACAGACTCTGAATCATTATCATTAGGTTCTGATGATCTACCTTTTAGTTTTTCAGAATCTAAGACTACATTACTTTTAACTGTAAATAGAGAATACACATCTATGTACACTGACATTTATGTAAATAACAAATTTTTTGCATCTGTTAGAATTGGAAAAAAGGGACAAATAAAAATTCCAAAACGTTCTGATATTGGACGTAATCTATTAAACTCCACTAGTTCTAAAAATGATATTCAATTATTCCTTAAAGATTTTTAAAATTATCTACTACTTTTGGATTTGCTTTTAGAAACGTAATAAATTTTCTTAACTGTTTTATTGTTTTAGGGTTGAGGTGATGCTCGATTCCTTCTGTATCTTGATTTGCTGTATCATAACCTACTCCTAAAATTTCAAAAAATTCTAACAAAATCCCATGATTTTGGCGAATCCCATCTGCAATTTGTACTCCTTTTTTTGTTAAGTTAATTCCATGATATTTTTCATATTCTAAAAATCCCCCTTCGTCTAATCTCTGAAGCATCTTAGTTACACTTGGAGCACTAACATTCATGTATCTTGAAATATCCAATGTTGTGGCATATCCTTTTAATTCCACTAATTCTGAAATGATTTCTAAATAATCTTCCATTCTGGAACTGGACCGTGTTTTTTCTAGTTCATGTGCTGCTTTGATTGATTCTAATCTTTTAGATTTTTTTACTTTCATTGTTCTTTGTAACTAATGGAAATCCACTATAATTGAGTGTCTGTTGGTTCATCTTAGTTATTCTTTGTTGACTTGAGGGTAACCAATGTTGATCTTTGAATCTTAACTATTCTTTTGTAGAGTTATGTTGAATTGAATGATCCATTAAAAGCACGACTAGCAAAATTACAAAAATTTTCAGATTCTGCTAAACGTAGGGCAAATTTGTACACCGATATTGCCAAAATGGATGATTCTCATACTGCTAGATCTTTAGGTGCATTGCAAAAGGCACCTGCACCAGGTAAAAAATTACAAAAAATTGGATTTTTGATGTTATGGATACCTGAACCTACGGGAGTCACGTGTGCTATAGGCGGTCCTATGATAGTTGCTGGTAGATATTTGGATAAAAAATACAATGGTAGCACAATACATGATATTGGACATCATACAAAAAACACATTCTCTACTCTTAATGATTTTAAAAATTCGGTAACATAACACATTCAGTTTTTAAAAGGACTCTCTTAAACTAATTTATGACAACTAGGGCTCAAGCATTAATTCCTATTTTTATTGCTGCTGTAATTATTGGTTCTATTGGATTACTTACTTTACCTAGTGAAATAAAATTGGAGCAAGTAAAATTTCCTAGAGGTATGATTAAAGTCGATAGTGTGCCGCTTGAAGTTCAAATTGCAGATACTGACTCTAGTCGTGTTCGTGGATTAATGTTCCAAGATCAATTGCCTTTAGATCAAGGCATGCTTTTTGTATTTCCAGAACAGGGGTTGTATTCATTATGGATGCTTAACATGCAATTTGAATTAGATATGATTTGGTTTGATGGAGATGGAAAAGTTGTACATATTAAAACAAATGTTCCTCCTTGTGTTATTCCTGTTGAAATTGCTGCTGGATGTCCTAGTTTTGTACCTGATGGTGAGGCAACATATATTCTTGAAGTTACTTCTGGTTTTGTTGAACAAAATAATATTACAAAAGATTCTATTTTAGAAATTATTTCAATTTAACATTGCAAAACCTTATCTTATAATCTGTTTTTAGAACAATTATGAATAAAAAAATTATACTTCCTGTTCTTATCATAATCGTTTCTGCTATTGTCTTTTTTTTAATTCCTGAAAATTCTTCTATGCCTTCTTCAGAAAATCTCTATCAATATGGTTTTACTTTTTATGATGTTGAACACATAAAGGAATCTTTATCTGAACAAAATATTTTCATGTCTACCCCTAGTCCGATCACGGATCATACTATTGAAAATTACTGTGCAATTCGTGCTGATATTTTATCTACTATTACCTACTGTACTACTACTGCTATTCAAGGTCAAAATGGAAAATCTCTTGGAAATATCAGTATGGGTGGAAGTCCTGATAATCCCATAATGGCTATTGCCGCAATTGATTCCTCCCCATCATTTGATTCAAAATCTAATGAAGTTGAAATTGTTTTTGAAACTATGGTTGAAACTTTGGTATGTGAATGTTGGAATGAAAAACAACCTGGTGGGTTTGAATCTGTTAATGACTGGTTAGATGCTGCAAAAATAAAATATGCTGAATCTTCTCAAGACATTCCTCTAAAATCTACCATTACTGGGCTAGGTGATGAAACCTTAATTCTTGAGGTTACCCTAAAAAATGACTCATATTTGTGGACTTTAATTATTCTAAAGTAGTCTAATTATATATGACAAAATTATTTGATTGGAGATTACAATGATTGATCAATTATGGTTAATTCCTTTGGGATTTGCTGCTGGTATATTGGGGTCTATGATTGGTTTAGGTGGTGGAATAATTGTTGTTCCAGTTTTAACATTTTTGGGAATCCCTCCTACTGTTGCTGCAAGTAATAGTCTTTTTGCTGCATTAAGTAATTCTATTGCATCTACCATTTCTTACTCAAAACAAAAAAGAATTGAATATTCTTTGGGATTGAAACTTGGCTTGCTTGCAATTCCTGGAACTATTATTGGTGCAATCATTTCTACTGATGTTGCACCTGATATTTTTAAAATTTTATTTGGTTTTGTTTTAATTGCATCTTCTGCTTACATATTTTTAAGAAAGCAAGTTGAATCAAGAGAAAAAATTATTTCTAATCAATTAATTATTCTAATAATTGGTTCTAGTTTTTTTGCAGGAATCATATCCTCCTTTTTTGGAATCGGTGGTGGAATTGTATTTGTTCCTTTGATGGTAGTTGGAATGGGCATGTCTATGAAAAAGGCAGCCCCTACTTCACAATTTATTTTATTATTTGCATCATTGTCTGGTGTAATTGTTCATAGTATTTTGGGACATCCTGATTTTATTCAATCTGGCTTTTTAGCAACTGGTGCTTTTTTTGGAGGGTTAGTTGGTGCAAAATTATCTTTAAGTGTTAAGGAAAGAAATTTGAAAATTCTTATTTCTATTGTACTTGTGATAACAGCTGTAAAATTATTTTTTGACTCTTTAACTAGTGGCTCTTTACTTTAGCCTCAAATTATAATTTGTGTTTTTATACTAATTTTTTCATACAAGTTGTTCGTTAGGTCTTTTGATCTAATGGCTGAGGAGACTAGTCGGCTCCTTAGTATTTTATTAATTATTTATCTCGCTATTTTTTAATTCTGTAAATGTTGTTTTTTGAAATTATGATTAATTGATCATCTTGTGTACTGCCTTCAAAATTAATAATTATTTTTCCAAATTTTTCATCAATGTCTATCTTTTCTATAATCGTAAATTTTAATTTTAAAACTTGATCTGTATACAATGGTTTTAGAAATCTTGTATTTCTATTTCCCCATTCTATATCTCCGTCTGTACCTAAAAATATAATTTGATTACCGTAAATTTGATTTAGTCTTGTGAACTCTCCTTCCATTCTTGATAATATTGCTCTTCCTGAAACTAGTTGCTGTTTTTCATTTATTTTATTATCTAAAAATACATTTTTTATTCTTGAGAATTTTAGATACTGTTCTAATTCGTCATCAGAAATACTGCATGTTGAATCAAATGATTCGCCAACAACGAACTCTGAATATCTTTTCATCCTTATCTTGTTTCATCAACACAGAATGTTACTTCTGCAGATGAAGCTGAATTTTCCGTAACTAGGAAATTAAATGCATCAGCAATTTTTTGATTATCTGGTTCTGAACCTGTAACAGAACCTGGGAAAATTGTGAACATTCTAATTTTTGATTTTAAAACATCACTTAATTCTTGATTAACTGTTGTAGTAAATGGTCGTAGTGCTCCTCTGAAAACTTCTACTTGAGCTCTTTGAGTTCCTGTAACTTTACGTCCTACTGGTAAATCTGGTCCTATGATCATGATTGCACCCTTGGTATCTTTGTATAATCTTGGGTCTTTGTCTCCTCCTGGAACAAAGTGTTCTAATGTCCTTTGAGCAACAGTTGCAGGTGTTGAAATGAATTTTGCAACTAGTTCTTCCCATCCTGGTCTATCTAATTCTGTCAATTTACCTATTTCTGGAAGTTTTCCAGTAATGTGAATAACTCCTAAAATTTCTCCTAGATTTGTTTTGGCTGTATTTAACCATCTTTGAATTTCTTCAGGATTTGTAATGTCTACAATATGTGAGTGGAATTTACTGCTAATTGACTCTTGAACTTCTTTTGGAGTTGACTGTGAAATGAAACATGCAACTTTTCCTCCATTTTTCTCAACATGTTGTGCTAAAAATTCTACTCTTTCTGCATCTGTTTTATCTGTACCATCAATTGTGAAAACTACTGATTTACCTGAGAAGTTTGGTTGATGGACACCTGGAGCTGTTGTTCCAATGTGTGGTTTTACTGGATAAAATACCCTGTCTCCTGGAATTACTTTACCGTTAAGGATTTTTGCAATTTCATCATCACACAAGTTTAGAACTGATTCTGATACTTGTGTTTGTGCTAAAAATTCTCTGTTTGCAATCATATGTGATGTGTTGTTTTGAACTTTTTCAGCTATTGTTTGAATTTTTGTAAGAAGATTTGTAAATGTCTCTGTTAATTTTGCAACATCTTTTCCATTTGCCAATTTCTCAGCAATTTTTGCAATTCCTTCTTTATCTATTCCATCTGCAAGAATACATTCTAACAAGTCATCTTTTGCTTCTTCAACTTCTACTGGAGTTAGGTCTTCAAATCCACTAACTCTCATGAATTCTGCTGCAGCTTTTGGATAAACTGTCTTGTAAATTCTATCTGAATGTACTGGTCCTGGATTTGTTGCAATGGATATGATGCCCTTGTCAGTTAATTCCCATGACATTGCTTCAGCAAGTCTGTTCTTTGCACCTTGAGCTGCAGTGTATGGACTTCTAAATCTGTAAGGTCTTTGCTCAAGTGGTCTTTCTTCAGTAAAGAATGTTGAAATTGTGATAATCTTTCCACCTTCTTTCATTACTTTTAGTGCTTGAACTGAGCCCCAAAATGTACCTGTAAGGTGAATTGCTATTGTACTTTTAAAATCTTTTAATGGAGAATTTGGAAAACATGTTACAGGACCTGAAACTCCTGCATTGTTTATTATGTAATCTATGTTGACATTGTCATTTTTTAGTGCATCAAACATTGCATTCATTGCTGTTTCATCTGCAACATCCACCCCTGCAAAAATTTTAACTGATGCGGCACTATTTTTCTCTGAAATTATTTGTTCAAGCTCTTTTGCTGCTTCATCTAAAGGCCCTCTTCTTCTACCAAGAATTATTACACTTGCACCATTTTCAACAAATTTGGTTGCTATGGCTTTACCAATCCCTGTTCCACTACCTGTAATTAATGCAGTTTTACCTTGGAATTTCAAGTTAAAAAAATTCATACCTTTGCATATTTATTTGGATTGATCTCTAGGGTTTTTTTCTTGATATCTTTATTTGTGGGATATTCTGCGTTAATGTATGCATGACACTGAATCTGATACTTTCATTTACCAAACATGGCCTGAAAAATTTAGTGCCATGTTAAAAGAGATCGGTGTTAATTCTGAATCTAAAGAAATTGGAACTGATGCTGTTGAAAATGATGATTACTATAGCCGCTATTTTTCTCAAACACCTAGAATGGTTACTAACAAAGGTTGCATTGACATTAAAAATTCTAACATTGACGTCGTACAAATAATTCAAAAGGGATAATCATGCAAGATCCAAATCCACTTCCATGGGGAGCATTAGATAGATATCAAGCTCAGTTTATTGTTAGAAAAAATGCTGGTTCTTCTGCTGTACATTACACTGCAAAAACATCTTTGACAACTCAAGGTCATTTTGGTTCAAAAATTGTTACTAAAGTAGCTTGGAATGGCTATGGTGATTTAGCCACTAAATTAAATTCTGATACTGAACTTAATGAAATGATTGCTAAACAATCTATCAAAGATGCAACCATCTATGTTGAACCAACTGATACTGCAATTAGAATTCGTAGCAAATGGGATAATCATATTGCTTTTGGTATTACTAAGGAACTTTTTGAAATTTACGATCGAATCGCAGGTCACATAAAATCAGTTTAAGCTTTCCACCAATCTAAAGCTAGAAAATCCACTTTATCTTTTCCTTTGGGTATTGCCAAAATGAATTGTTTTCTCACTGTTGTTGCTAGTCTTCCTGCAAGAACAATTTCTGTTGATGTTATTGATTCGTTTCTATTGTAGACTTGAATTAAAAATGGAGCATGATCAATTCCTGGTCCTTTTTCATATACAGCAAAATCACATCCAAATTTTATTCCTGGATTAATTATGTATCCTTTATCTCGAAAATGTTTGTACACGATATACTTTTTCTCAAACCCATGAATTTCTTTTTTACAAATTTCAATCATTTGTTCAACATCCATTTTTTGTTTTAATTTGCTAATGCTTATTTTTTTATTTTCTAATAGATATAGTCCCTCAATCAGGTCTAAAATTAGTGGTACATCTATTTCTTCAATTTTTGGTTTTGGCATCCCGATTGGTTTTCCAAAATATCCCTCTGTGAAAAGTTTCTTGGAATCTTCTATGTTCCATACTATGATTCTGTTTTCTACTAATTCACTTTTCATATTTTAATTAAATATGATATGTATATGAATTCTATAGTGTATAATTAACATTAATGGGATTAAAAATAAGGTAGAAATTAAAATTGTTTTTTCTTATAGGCTTAATGCTAGCAGAATGAATGAATCTGAAACTCTTTGACATTTGTCTGACATTTCTTCTATTCCTTCTATTACATCTTTGATCAACAATAATTCTTTAGGATCTTTTACTTCATTGAGAAGTTTTATTGTTGCATCTCTGTATTTGATATCTATTTCTCTTTCAATTGTTTGTGTTTCTTGAGCCAATTCAATTGCATTGGCAGTATTTGTATTGAGACTTCTGATAATTTCATTTAGTTTGTAGACTTCGTCTACTACTAATGATATTAGTTCTCCAATATCTTTATCAAGTTTTGAACTTTTCAATGTGGTGATTTTTACATTTGAAAGTTTGAATGCGATACCTGTGATGTAACCTGCAATCTCATCCATTGTGTATGCAGTGTTTAAGAGATTTTCTCTATTCATGATTAATCCTCCAACATCTGCAACCTCTCGTGTGATTTTTCTTCTAAGGCTCTCTACCTCTTCTTCTATAGTTGAGATTTGCTCCAGTGTATTTTTGATTCCTTTTTTGTCTTTTTTCATTAAAGAATCTGTTAGTGTTGCAAGTTCTCTAGAAGCGTTTAGAATTCTATTGATCTCGTCTTGTAAAACTGCTATTGCCTTTCTTTTTGCTTGAACTTCAAGCTCTCCACTATACATAACAAAAAGTATGATGCCTCGTGGTAATTTAAATCCTCTATGATTTATGATAATTTTTGAGCGTTATTCTATCAAATTTTTATCATGGGCGGCTTTATTTTGTCCTTTGTATAGTGAAATTACTTCTTCATCTGTTGATGCATCTTCTACCATTTTTTCTACTCTTATTTTCCCTGTAAATTTTGGAAATCGTAACGCTAATCCTGTATCTTTCCTTATTTGATTTTGTGCTACTTTGTGAATTGGGCTAAGGGTAATTTCTGAAGCTACAACCTCTATTACTAATTCTGGTTCAAACCATACATCTGCTTCCATTTCGCTATTGATACGTGGATTTTTTTTAATTGTAATTTTTGGATTTAGAATTTGATATAATTGATCTAAACTTTCGTCCGTGAAACCTGTACCTACTTTACATATGCTTGGGAATGTATCTGTATTTTCATCATATGTTGAAAGTAAGAGTGTGCCATAACTTCCCGTTCTTCTTCCTTTACCAAAAAACCCTCCAACTACTACAAGATCTAAACTATCTCCTAATTCATTTCTATACTCTCTTTTTAGTTTCAACCAGTGACTTCCTCTTGAACCTGCTTGGTAAGGTTTGTCTAGCATTTTTAACATCAATCCCTCACTTCCTGCATTGATACTACTTTCAAAAAATTCCTCAATATCATTTTCATTTTTTGCTATGACCATTGGAATGAATTTTGTAAACTCATTTTCTTCAATTATATTTTCTAATTTTCTTCTTCTTTCGTTGTAACTTAACGATGTACAATCCTTACCATTACAAAATAATATATCAAAAAAATTTACTGTAATTGGATATTCTGTAACTGCTTTTTCAATTTTATATTTTCTTCTTCTATGCATTAATTCTTGAAATGGCAAAAAATCTCCTGTCTTTTCGTTAATTGCAACTATTTCTGCTTCTAGTATTGCATTTTCTGCTTGAATTATTTTTGGAATTTTTTCAATAATGTCTGGGTAGTAACTTGAAATTTTTTCTAAACTCCTAGAGAACAATTCTATTTTTTCTCCTTCGATGTGAATTTGAACTCTTTCCCCATCTAATTTGTATTCTATTGCAAATTTCTCTCCCATCTTTTCAATTACTTCTTTTTCACTTTTCACCCTATCTGCAAGCATTGGACGGATTGGATTGAATAAATCTACTTTGAATTTTTCTATTCCTTCTATCCCTTCTGTTGCTATTATTTCTGCAACTTTTCCTAAATCACTAGAAACATTGTATGCGTTTTGCAGTAGTTTTCTATTTGCTTTATCTCCTGAATATGCCACTGCTAATGCGTCCATTACTGTATTTTCTGCAATACCTAGTCTCAGTGTACCTAACAAAACTTTCAAAATGAAACTTGCCTCTAATGGATTTGCATCATTTAGCAAACTGGATATGTATTTAATTTTCATGTCTTGGGATCTTGCTCCTTCTAATTTTGCAATTTTAAATAAAGTCTCATACACTCTTTCAACTGTAATATTTTCCATGAGAAATGTTGTTTGTGTTTTTTGTTCAAGAATAATTGCTGCTGCATGTCCTAAGTCTCCTCCTTTTGCATATTCTTCTTCAATTTTTTTAATTGCTATTCCTGATGATTTTGATATTGCTCTTATGGCTAATTTTTCTGCAACTCCTAACTCTATGCCCTCAAAGTCTGGTCTTAATTTTCCTTGAATTAGATATACTATTTTTGAAATTATTTCATGTGGTGTTTTTTCAAACAATTCTACTAAAAATTGTGTTAATTCTAATCTTTTTCTTGTTGACTCCATTTTTTCAAAAGATTCTGCTAAAATAGAATACTGCATGAATTGATACTAATTATTCTTGAATAAAAGTCTGGATCTAAATATATCTAAAAATTGTTGGTTTATCTGAATCTTTTACATCTGAAACTAATGCAAAATTATGTAGTGGATATGTTTTCTTATATTGTTTCATGAAACTCCATGCCACATCGTGTGTTTTGAATTCTGTTCTAATTTCTTCAATCACACTTTTTTCGCCAAATACGTCTATTGGAACTACTCTGTAGTTTTTTGGACGATTATGTGGTCTGGCTCTAAGAAACCATGTAAATGCAAAAATTAAGACTGTTCCTAAAATCACATATTCTCCTGCTACTTTGAAAAATGTTAAGATGATTCCTGGTATTGTTTGCCCAAACAATACTGCAATAAAACTAGAGAATGAAATTAATGCTAACACTGTGAAAATATACGTTTTCCAATCAAAGATTCTCTGTAAGGTGTTCATACCTCATAACAATTACGTCTTTTTTTCATTTAACTATTTCGTAAGAATGAAATCTATTTGATCTCTAATCTGGATCTTCGTAGTTTTCTTTTCTATCTGAATTGGATTTGTCATCTTCCATTGGTTTCATCTTTGTTTCGAGAATATCCATTCTTGCTCTGTATCCTTCAGCATATTCTAATTCTGATGGAACAAGTGTTGCTGGATGAATGAATCCTTGACTTCTTATTGCCATTGCTTTCTTTGTTGCAATTTCTCTAATGTAATCCCAATCAGGTGTTGAGAATCCATCAAATGGTCCTGTAAATTTACCATTGTGCATACTAAAGACTAATGCTTCTACAATTGGAATGCAGAAATTAATTGATGCTGCAGAATTTAATTTTACTGGCATCAATGGCATGTTGTGACTTCCTCTTGTATTGCCTGCAACATAATGTGGATTGTTAAACATACTTCCAACTTCTTCAGTTGCTGGAAAATTCTTTTGTGTTCTTACTAAACAAATTGGATCGTCTTTTCCAACATATGTTCCTGCAATGTTGTGTAGTCTATCAGTTGATGCATCTAAAATTGGTTCTCCTTCTTTTGTGTAAACTGAATCAACAACATATCTTCCTGGATACATTAATGCTGCTTCAATTGTTGGTTTATCTTCCCATAAACGTAAAGAAGCAATTTGTGCTTTTTCTACATCCATGATGTTCATCACTACTCCACTTGCAAGGCTTTTGTTTACAATTAATGCTGTATTGCTTAATGTGTCTACAAACATTCTGTATATTGGATAGTTGAATGCACCTGGTTCAGTTTTATCTGCTGCAAAAACTGTAAATGCTTCGTTTGGTCTTTCTTCAAATTCTAATTCTGCAACTCCTGGACCCATTCCTTTAACATTACCTGAAAAAGAATCTTTGAGTAAGTCTTGACCTGCTCCGTAAAGTCCTTCTTTTCTAGCGACTTCAGTTCCTGCCATGAATGCATCCCATGCTAACTTGTGAATTTTTTCATTATCTACACCATGTGTATGTGACATGACAATGTGTGTGTCATCTCCACAATAACCGATGTAATGATCAATTAGTAAATCTCCTGAATTTTCAACGGTATCTCTAATTGCTTTGATTAGGCCGTCACTTGGTTTTGTATGTCCGCCGATTCCACCGACATCTGCTTTGATAACTGAAACTGTAATTTTCATATATCTAATTTTTTCTTCTTTGATTTATGTGCTTTTAGTCAAGTATTCAGATCAAAAATTTATTTTAAAAAAAATATTTTTTGCAAAAAAATTCATTACAGTAATATATCCCCTCGACAACGAATTCGATATGGCAGATAAACCACACTTAAACATGATTGTAACAGGTCATATTGATAACGGTAAATCCACAACTATGGGTCATTTCTTAATGGATCTAGGAGTTGTAGATGAGAGAACCATTGCAGCACACGGAGCCGAATCCGAGAAGACCGGAAAAGGTGATACTTTCAAGTATGCATGGGTTATGGATAATATTAAAGATGAAAGAGAAAGAGGAATTACAATCGATTTAGCATTCCAAAAATTCGAGTCTAGTAAATTCTTCTTTACTTTAATTGATGCACCTGGACACAGGGACTTCATTAAAAATATGATTACTGGCGCTTCTGAAGCAGATGCTGCCATCTTAGTACTTTCAGCAAAAGAAGGTGAAACTGATACTGCAACTGCAGCTGGTGGACAAGCAAGAGAACACGCATTTTTGCTTAAGACATTAGGTGTAAAACAAATTATTGTTGCCATCAATAAGATGGATGCAGTTGAATACAAAGAAGATGCCTTCAAAGCAGCCAAAGAGAAAGGTGAAAAATTAGTTCGTTCTGTTGGTTATAAAATTGACGAAGTACCATTCATTCCAGTTTCTGGATGGAAAGGTGACAACTTAGTTAAGAAATCTGAGAACATGTCATGGTATTCTGGTAAAACATTACTTGAAGCATTTGATGACTTTAAAGTAGAGGAAAAACCAATTGGAAAACCATTGAGAACTC
The DNA here is from genome assembly GCA_937897875.1 of uncultured Nitrosopumilaceae archaeon. GTDB lineage: Archaea > Thermoproteota > Nitrososphaeria > Nitrososphaerales > Nitrosopumilaceae > Nitrosopumilus. Next base: position 14,931 of record CALCPD010000053.1, on the reverse strand, counting down.
CGATTCAAGACGTTTATACAATTACTGGTGTAGGAACTGTACCTGTAGGTAGAGTTGAAACTGGTATCATGAAAGCAGGTCAAAAAATTATTGTAATGCCTTCTGGTGCACTTGGTGAAATTAAATCTATTGAAACTCACCATACTGAAATGCCAACTGCCGAAGCAGGTGACAACATTGGTTTCAACCTAAGAGGTATTGAAAAGAAAGATATCAAGAGAGGAGATGTTCTTGGTACTCCTGATGCTCCACCAAATGTAGCAAAAGAATTCAAAGCCCAAATTATTGTTATACACCATCCAACAGCAATTGCACCTGGATATACTCCAGTAATGCACGCACATACAACACAAGTTGCAGCAACTGTTACTGAGTTTCTTCAAAAAATTAACCCAGCAACTGGTGCCGTTGAGGAAGAAAATCCAAAATTCCTTAAAGTTGGAGATGCAGCAATTGTTAAGATTAGACCAGTAAGACCAACTTGTATCGAAACCTTTGAAGAATTCCCTGAAATGGGAAGATTTGCTCTTAGGGATATGGGTGCAACAATCGCAGCAGGTATTGTTAAGGAAATTACTGAAGAGTACAAACCTTAGGCGTTTTTTATGACACAAACCGCCCGTGTTAAACTCACTTCTACGAGTCTACCAAAATTAGATGTAGTTTGTGATGAGATAATGGGTATTGGTAAAAAAACAGGTGTTAAAGTAAAAGGTCCTACTCCACTTCCTGTAAAACGATTACATGTTGCTACAAGAAAATCTCCTTGTGGTAGTGGTACTGAAACTTATGAGAAATGGGAAATGCGTATGCACAGAAGAATAATCAATATTAATGCAGATGATAAAGCAATTCGACAATTAATGAGACTCAAAATCCCTGATGACGTTTACATTGAATTATCTTTGACATAATTTGGTATCCTTAAATTATAGAAATTATTGATGATAAATATGGCTGAAGAAATTACTGATGAAATAGAAGAAACTCCTGTAGAGACATTTGATGTAAATTATGCTTGCTTGAGATGTGGAACCATTGTTTCCAACACTGAACTCTCTCGTTTACCTGAAATCAAATGTATTTGTGGGTTTAGAGTCTTTACAAAAGTAAGACCACCAGTGGTTAAAACTGTAAAAGCAATTTAATCATCTGTCTTTTTTGTAACTATGGTTCTTTTGTAAATGAGTTCTCATATCTTCCATATTTGAGAAATACTTGTTACATTCTTTACAATCGTATTTCAAATCTTTTCCATGAGTTATTTGTTCATGAAACATTAACTCTTCTTCTTTTGAAAATTTTTTATTGCATTTATTGCATGAATATTTTTTAAAAAAATTCACGTTTAGCCAAACTCTGCTTTTTTCTTATCCCAGCATTTTCTGCACAGTTGACCTTCAATTTTCCAATGACCTTTTGGATTGTGTCTGATTAAACCCATTTTTGTTTCACATAATGAGCAAAAATTTTTCTTTTGATCATGATCTTTTTCTTTTTCATCAAAACATTTTTTGCACAATAACCCTTCCATGTCCCATTGCCACCGAGGTTCCCATAAATCTGTGATTTTTTGTGTAACTCCACATTTGACACATGGTTGTCTTACTTGACCTTCATAGTATTCCTTGGATTTATCAAAATGGCAATCTCCACAAAGTGAACCTTTGATATTCCATTCTTTTTTTGGTTTATGCCTATGTGTCAATTCTTTATTGCAAATTGTACAATTTGTTGCTTTTTTACTGAATAATCCCATATCTGTAATTTAATTCAAAAATATTTAATTATTAAATGTAAACCATTGTTTCACCCTGTTGTTGAGTCGATCTATCTTTATATTGAAAAATAAAAATAATTAAAAATTATAAAAACTGTCTATTTGTTAAGGATTTTTTCAAGAGCTTGGCTTGCATTAAGCATACCATTTTTCTTGGCAAATTCTTCAATCATTTTGTATTGTTTTTCACTAAAACATACTGGCATTGATCTTGTTTTCATAAAGTTATTTTTGATATTTCCCTAATATCCTTTTCTCTGGATACATATTTCAAATAGTTCTTTTAAGATCTATTGTGGTAAAGAAAAAACAGATCTTAGTAATTGGAAATAACACTACTGGATGTACTCCTCATCATGAAAAAATTGCATATGAAATTGGAAAAGAAATTGCAAAATCTGGTTCTCTGTTGATTACAGGTGGACTAGGGGGAGTGATGAATTCTTGTTCTCATGGAGCAAAAGATGCTAATGGTTTAACCCTGGGAATAATTCCTCAAGATGATCCAAAATTTGCTAACGAGTATTGTGATATTGTTATTCCATCTGGAATGGGATTTACTCGTGATTTTCTTAATGCATTATCTGCTGATGGGGTAATTATTGTTGGTGGAGGTTCTGGAACTTTATCTGAAGTATGTGCTGCATATATGAGTAAAAAACCAATGGTTGCAATTAGAGGGTTTGATAGTGCTATTGCTCCTTACATTGATGGGTATGTTGATCATAGAAAAAATGTAAAAATAATTGGTGCTGATACTCCTAAAGAAGCTGTTGAGAAAATTTTGGAATTAATTACAGCATAGAAATTAGTAATGGATCTGGTTTGTAAAAGTCCCCATGTTTTTCAGCAAGTTTGTTTAACTCGTCTACGATATTTTTAATTCCAATTTCTTTGGCTGTTTCAAACAGTGGTTTTTTTAATCCTAATCCTAACTGAGCTGCTTTTTCTATTTCTCCAATATCACTTGCTCCATTTGTAATTAACCAAGCTGCATTGTTTAGAATATTTGCAACTAATTGAATTGGATTAAATTTTTCAGCAAGTTCTTCTGATAGTGCAACTCTTTCATATTTGTCATCGGAATATTTGTAATACCCTTCTCCAGATTTTTGACCTAGTTTCTTTTCATCAAACATTTTTTCTACTGTTGGGTGTGGGTTGATTACTTTTTTATCTCGTAAATGCATTTCTACCGTTGCTTTGTGAATTACATCCATTCCTGTAAAATCTGCTAATTCAAAAATTCCCATAGGAAAACCTAGCTTAAATTTTACTGCAGAATCAATTTCTTCAAGTGTTGAGTTTGTTCTATCTTGTGCATAACATGCTTCGTGAACCATTGGTATGAATAATCTATTGATGATGAATCCTGGAACATCTTTTCTGCATACTACTGCCTGTTTGTTAACTGATTTTACATATTCTAGAGTTAAATCTGTAATTTCTTGTGATGTTTTTTCACCTGGAATTACTTCTACTAATTTCATTAATTGTGGTGGGTTGAAAAAATGAATTCCTATAAATTTTTCAGGACGTGAAGTTGTATTTGCTATTTCTGTTATTGGTAGTGTACTTGTATTTGATGCAAATACCACTTCTGGATTTGCTGCTTTATCTAGTTCTGCATACACAGATTTTTTTAAATCCATGATTTCTGGAACTACTTCTATTACTAATTCTGCATTTTTTACTGCTTCATTCAAATCAACTATGGGTGTTATTCTTGAAAATATTGAATCTCCTTCTTCTTTAGATATTTTTTCTTTTGAAACTAGTTTATCTAAACTCCATTTTATTTTCTCCATTGCTTTATCTAAAAATTCTTGTTTGATATCGCGCAAAACTACATTGTATCCTGCAGTTGCTGAAACTTGAGCAATACCGTGTCCCATAACTCCTGAACCTAAAACTGTGATATTTTTTACTGTCATAATTTCATAAAAATTCAGTATCCTTTATAATGTATTTCTTCATTTTTGTCATATAATGGGCTTGTTTAATCGTAACAAATCTGATGACACTAAAACAAAATGTGATGTTTGTGGAACTGAGTTACATGATCCTGAGAGATTAAAAAAACATATGAAAAAAGCACATGGTAACGTACCTGCCAAAAAATTAGATCCTAATGGTGGGGATGGCGGAACCTGGTAATATGAAATTAAGTTCTAGTCAACAACAAGGATTAGTTTTTGGAGGTGCTTTTTTAGTAGCTGGGATTGTCCTATCTACAATGGTTTTTCCATTTTGGCATTTAATTCGGGAAGATGTTTTTGAGGATGTTGTTATTTTGAGTAATGACAATGGTACATGTTATGTGGAAACTATTGATTCTGTTCCTAAAATTATTGATAATTGCGAAATGAGTGCTGGGGATGATGTCACAATAAAGTTTGGCAAGGATTTAGCTTGGGCAACTATTGTAACTCCTTAATAGATACTTTGATATCTCAAAAATTATTTTGATATTTATGGATTGTATTTTCTGTAAAATAATCTCAAAACAAATTCCTGCAAAAATTCTTCATGAAACATCTCATTCTATTTCTTTTATGGATGCATTTCCATTGGTAAAAGGACATGTGTTGGTAATTCCTAAAAATCATCATCAAAAAATTCAAGAAATGAGTCTTGATGAAAATTCTGATTTATTTTCTCTAGTACATACTATGATATCTAAAGTTGATTCTATTACTGGTTCAACTTTAATTGCTATTCATAATGGTGAGGATGCTGGTCAAGAAATACCTCATATTCATGTACATTTAGTTCCACGAAGTAAATCTGATTCTGCAGGTCCAATCCATAGTATGTTTAATTCCTCAGTACAGTTATCTGATTCTGATACTGAAAAATATTATGATTTATTAAAAATTTAATATGGAAATAATTTTTCTTTTGTTTTAATATTTTCTACTTTGATTGCCTTTGTTGGACATGTTTCAGCTGCATTCATAATTTTGTTCACCCCTGCCCCCTTTTGATTAATTACTTTTGATTTAGGATTTGTTTGACTATTTTTATCTATTTCAAATACTGTTGGTGCAATTATCTCGCAACTGCAGCAACCAATACACAATGATTTATCTACACTAACTTGAAGATCTGGTTGCATACTTGGTTCTTTTGCTTTTTCATACTCCCCATTTTTTCCATCTGAACGAATTCTTGCATTATAGTCTTCCCAAAATTTTTTTTCATATTCTTTCCAAAAAGTTGGGTCGCCTTCTTCAAATTCACGTGTGTATTTGCCCCAATCTTGTTCTGGTATTCCTCCGTCATCTGGTGCTCCCCATTGGGGTTTTGGTCTCACTCTTTGATTTCCTGAATTTTGTTTTGTTGGTTGGTAAACTGTATCATCCTTTTCATTCTTTTTTAGAAAATTATATGCTTCAGTAATTTTTTTAAATTGTTCATTTTCATTTTTATTTTTATTTTTGTCTGGGTGTAATTCTAGTGCCATTTTTCTATATGATGTTTTGATTTCTTCTTGTGATGAATTCTGATTAACATTTAATGCTAGCAATGCCTCTCGTTTATTCATACTTCCTTTAGTTTGTCATATGTTAATAATGATTCTCAGTATTTTGTTATTCTATTCTAAAAGTTCATCGTCATCTGGTTTCCATGCAGGTTCAACGATACACAAAAAACGTAAATTTTCATTTCCATTATTCTTGATAAATTGTTTTGAGTTTGGTGGAACATATGCTGAATCATTTTCTCCTAATTCAAACAACCCATCGTTTATTTTTAATTGTGCTTTACCCTGTAAAATATAGTATATTTCCGATGATTTAATTCTGTGAAGTTTTGTTTTTTTGCCTGATTCTAATGTAAATTGTGCTAAACTATAGTTAATTCCATTTAATGTGTTATGAGGATTAAAATATTGTTTGATGTCTGTACCTTCTTCACCTTTAATTTTTTCAATTTTTGAATTTTCTTTAATGGACATTAATTTTAAATAATATTTTTTACTTTATTCTTAAAATCTGACTCATACCATGTTGTTTTGTAGATTGAATTTTTCTTAGGCAATATGTTAATTGCAATATGGGAAAATTCTTTCTTTTTATCAATTGATCCGTGAGTGTGGAGTGTTTTTGCTGGAATGTGAACAATATCTCCTTCGTTTAGGCTTATTTTTTCAATTTTTTTTATTTTAAATTCTGATTTACTTGTTCCATATTTTTTAAAAATTTCTAAACTCCCTTTTCCTTTGACTGCCATTAATACTTGATTTCCATTATGAAAGTGTAATTTTGTTTTAGAACCTTTTTCAAAATGAACGTGATAGATATCTTGATCTTTTGCTTTAATTTTATCTGAGAGTACTTTCATCCATGTTTTTCCTGTAAACCATTCTGGGTTAACTTCTCTTCTGTCTGTTGAACCGTTAATGTTTGATTTTTTTATCATGATTTCAATTCAAATGGCCCTCTTTTTCTTTGTTTGTAATTTTACTTTATTATCTTCAATTTTCCTTTTATCGGAATTGATTTAATACGATGACCTGCATATTCTGTATAGTTTTGAAAAATAATCATAATACAAAAACGACAGTTCTAAGAAAAAAAATCGATGAACCCCAAGTTTTGGAAATCGTTGATGATAAAAAAACTGCCTCATTCAAATCCATGTTTTCTCGTCCAAAAAAGAACGATATACACATTCATTCCATTAAACTCTACTATGAATGCATTTTAATCATATCTGGAAAATATATGGCAAATTATTTTAGAAAAGCAACTCATTCTATCTCTGTTGATTCAAATGTTTCAGAAGTAATTTTGGGTGATGGTATTTTTCCCGTCAGAACAAAATCTAATTTTAAAAAGGCTATTGTGGGAAAACGAGGTAAAAATAAGGTTGATCTAAAATTAGAGGAGCATGTTTTTGTTGAAAATGAGGATGAATTAACCTTTGATCATCATGGCAGAGAGATTAAATTTCCTTTTAAATTAAATTCTAAAACAACTGAAAATTATCCTAATAGATTATTAGAAAAGCATTTGCCCCATGTAAAAAATTCTGAACTTTCACATGATGACGCAATTAAAAAATTACAATCTTTTTTAAAAAAACCTTTAGAAGATGAGGTACGACATCTTGAAGAGGAATTTGTATTGCGTGAAATTAGTGAAGTGTACGTTCCAATTTATGAAGCACGTTTGATTGGACCAAAAAAGAAAGTTGGTATTATTAGAATAGATGCTGTTCGTAACAAAATTCTATAATTTTACTAATGCTCTAAATTTATCATCATTATGTAATACTGTAAAAATTGGTTCATCTTTTGCCCAATTACGAATTACTTTTGGATTTCTTGAAACTGCTTGTTTTAATAATTCTAATGCCTCTGGATAATTTTTTAATGCTGCTTTACTTCTAGATTTTGCATAAATTACATTCACATTATCTTTGTATTTTTTTAAAATTTCATCAAACACATCCAGTGCTTTTTCATGTCTTCCTAATTCTGCAAGCTGTACTCCTTTTTGAAAAAATGCATCTTGATTATTGGGATATTTTTTACAAACATTTTGAAAACAATTGAGTGCCTCTTCATGTCTTTTCATTTTTCCTAAAACAATTCCTCTGTATACCATTGCATTTGGTTTTCTTGAATCTACTGAAATTGCTTTTTCTAACACGGTGAGTGCTAATTCATGTTCTTGAAGTTTATCCAATAATACCCCCTTGTTGAAATATGATGCTGCATATTTTGGATCAGCTACGATTGCTTCATCGTAACACTCTGACGCTGCTTGAATATTTCCATTTTCAGCCATTGCAATTCCTTTATTGTTTAATGCCTGTGCATCATTTGGATTAATTTCTAGTAATTTATCAAAACAAGTAATTGAATCGCTATACTTTCTCATTTGGTTTAATGCCAATCCTTTGTTGAGCAGAGCATCCGTATCTGTTGCATTTTGTTTTAGAATTTTATTATATATTGAAACTGCTGCTTTTGGTTGATTTCTTTCCATCATGGACATTGCATCATGCTTCATGTCTTCTGGATTTTCTTTTGATCCAAATAATCCCATATTTTTATGAGAAAACTATTGCTAATGAAAGTTTATCCTAATTCAGTGATTTGAATTTTTTAATTGCTTCTTTTGCCATATCTTCTTGCTTTTTTGCAGATGTATCTGTTGGATCATCCGTTGCATATGCTTCTTTTTCCTCTTTTTTCTTTTCCATGTCTTTAGATAATTATCATTTTATAAAAATCTGAATATTTTTTTAAAGATAACCCTTAATTTGATTTATTTATCATGAGTATTATTGTCTGTATTTCAAATACATTATTTTGCTGATAAAGTATTCGTACACCGTTGGCCAAAAAATTCCCCTTCTTGGTCTGATACTTTACAGGAAAAATTAGATCTTTTATTGAATAAAAACTCTGATAAGAAAAAAATCATTATAAATTCTAATTCCATAAAAATAAAAGATTTTGAATTTACATGTTTAAAAAAAATTGGAATTTCTGTACCTTTTTTTAAAGAAGAATGTGTAATGATTTTTGAAGCACAATTTGAGAAAGTTTTTGCACATGTTCATATTACAATTAAATCTAATAATTTTATAGATATTTTTAATGAATTGATTTCTTGGAAAAAGAAATTTAATGAATAGTCTTGTATTTTAGAAATTTTCTGATGCTTTGATAATTTTCTTAATATCTTCTTTAGAATGACTAGTTGATATTGCTCCTAATTTTCCTGGTAAGAAAAATATTCCATCTTGAGAAATCATCTTAAAATGATATTTTTGTAACATATCTGAATCACATTTTGAAACATCTGTTGAATTTGTAATTTCTGTAATTCCATTTTTAACAAAATGTGTCATGAATAAAGACCCTTTACCTGTGACCAAAACTTTTCCATCAAATACCTTCTCTAATTCTTTTCTTGCATAGTCTCCTAATGAATTAATTTTTTCATATGTTGATTTTTGTGTTTTTAAATAATTTAGAGTTGCATATCCTGATGTCATTGATACTGGATTTGCTGAAAATGTACCTCCACCAATGTATGAACGCTCAGATTTTTTCTTATTTGTAGTGTCTGCATATTGCATAATCTCTTTCTTACCGCATATTATTCCAATTGGCATCCCTCCTCCAGATATTTTTCCTAATGTTACAATGTCTGGATCTAATTTCATTGTTGGATACAAACAACCATATCTAAATCTAAAACCTGTTACAATTTCATCTAAAATCAATAATGATTTATTTTTATGAACAAATTCTTGTATTCCTTTTAGATATTCTTTTGTTGCAGGTATGCATCCACCTCCACCTAAAACTGGTTCAATGATAACACCTGCAAGATTTTTTGAATATTTTTTTAATATTTTTAATGAACCTTCTAAATTGTTGTATGGAATTGAAACAATTTTTTCATCATTAACTACTCCACTACTTTCTGATTCTTTAAATGGCCAGTTCACACTTTTTAACAAATCTGATGTGTATCCATGCCATCCTCCATCTATCTTTGCAATAATTTTTTTCCCTGTAGCTGAACGTGCTAATCTTACTGCATACATTGTAGCTTCTGTACCTGATGTTACATATCGTATCTTTTCTGCAACTGGTACTGCTTTTGAAATTAATTCTGATAACTTTATTGTTTGTTCATTAACTGTTCCATACATCCAACTTTTTTCAATTTGTTTTTTAATTGACTCTTTGATATTTTTTTGACCGTGACCTAATATCAAAGACCAATGACCCATCCAATAATCTGTGTATTTGTTATTGTCCACATCTATCAAATTTTTTCCTAATGATGATTTTACTACAAATGGATATGGATCGAAATATCTAATATTATGTGAAACACCGTTGATGTGAAGTTTTAGTGACTTTGAAAATATTTTTGCAGATGTTGGTGTTTTTTTCTTATAGTTTTTTATCTGATCCAAAAGCAAATTATTCCTAAACCTTCTGGCATTTTAATCAACATTCGTATTTTTACTAGTGCTATCTTACGATCAACTCAGTTTGAGGCTATTTTGAATCAAATTTCATTGTAAAATTTTCAATTTTAGAAGCGATCTGATGTAATTTCACGCATGGTTTATATGGATTCTGCCATCTTCGGCTTCTGCATACGTAAAGCAATAGGCGGCGCTCGTGATGAAGTATGGCAAAATGCCACTTTGTGATTCATGGGCCTCCATTTACGCATACAAAAATGAGGATTTGATTGAAAGATCATTTCTGAGATGTGAAGATTATGTGCATCCGTCAATTCCAATTTACAAGTACAAATGTACTTCAATAATCAAGACCAAAAAGAAAAAAAATTCAGAATCCGGTTGATCCTGCCGGACCTGACTGCTATCGGATTGATACTAAGCCATGCGAGTCATTGTAGCAATACAAGGCATACGGCTCAGTAACGCGTAGTCAACCTAACCTATGGACGGGAATAACCTCGGGAAACTGAGAATAATGCCCGATAGAACATTATGCCTGGAATGGTTTATGTTCCAAATGATTTATCGCCGTAGGATGGGACTGCGGCCTATCAGTTTGTTGGTGAGGTAATGGCCCACCAAGACTATTACAGGTACGGGCTCTGAGAGGAGTAGCCCGGAGATGGGTACTGAGACACGGACCCAGGCCCTATGGGGCGCAGCAGGCGAGAAAACTTTGCAATGTGCGAAAGCACGACAAGGTTAATCCGAGTGATTTCTGCTAAAGAAATCTTTTGTTAGTCCTAGAAACACTAACGAATAAGGGGTGGGCAAGTTCTGGTGTCAGCCGCCGCGGTAAAACCAGCACCTCAAGTGGTCAGGATGATTATTGGGCCTAAAGCATCCGTAGCCGGCTCTGTAAGTTTTCGGTTAAATCTGTACGCTTAACGTACAGGCTGCCGGGAATACTGCAAAGCTAGGGAGTGGGAGAAGTAGACGGTACTCGGTAGGAAGTGGTAAAATGCTTTGATCTATCGATGACCACCTGTGGCGAAGGCGGTCTACTAGAACACGTCCGACGGTGAGGGATGAAAGCTGGGGGAGCAAACCGGATTAGATACCCGGGTAGTCCCAGCTGTAAACTATGCAAACTCAGTGATGCATTGGCTTGTGGCCAATGCAGTGCTGCAGGGAAGCCGTTAAGTTTGCCGCCTGGGAAGTACGTACGCAAGTATGAAACTTAAAGGAATTGGCGGGGGAGCACCACAAGGGGTGAAGCCTGCGGTTCAATTGGAGTCAACGCCAGAAATCTTACCCGGAGAGACAGCAGAATGAAGGTCAAGCTGAAGACTTTACCAGACAAGCTGAGAGGTGGTGCATGGCCGTCGCCAGCTCGTGCCGTGAGATGTCCTGTTAAGTCAGGTAACGAGCGAGATCCCTGCCTCTAGTTGCCACCATTACTCTCAGGAGTAGTGGGGCGAATTAGCGGGACCGCCGCAGTTAATGCGGAGGAAGGAAGGGGCCACGGCAGGTCAGTATGCCCCGAAACTCTGGGGCCACACGCGGGCTGCAATGGTAACGACAATTGGTTTCGAATCCGAAAGGATGAGGTAATCCTCAAACGTTACCACAGTTATGACTGAGGGCTGCAACTCGCCCTCACGAATATGGAATCCCTAGTAACTGCGTGTCATTATCGCGCGGTGAATACGTCCCTGCTCCTTGCACACACCGCCCGTCGTTTCATTGAAGTGAGCTTTTAGCGAGGTGACGTCTAATTGGCGTTATCGAACTTGAGGTTCGTGACAAGGGAAAAGTCGTAACAAGGTGACCGTAGGGGAACCTGCGGTCGGATCACCTCCTTAGACATGGAAAGTGTACGGGTGTACATAATCTTCACATCAAATCATCGATGCAATGCATCACGAAAGTGATGTATGAAGGATGTAGTGGGCCATTTACCGATGGCTTGCAATGATCGTCGTGCATAGTCGTGTAATATGTGGCTGAATTTACTGGTGTAAAGACGCCAATAGGTGGATTGCTAGGCTTGAGAAGAGATGAAGGACGTGGCAAGCTGCGATAAGCTCGGGGTAGGCGCACGCATCCTATGATCCCGAGATGTCCGAATGAGAATCTTACACATTTGTGTATTCCAGTACATTAGTATTGGAAGTCGAACCGTGGGAATTGAAGCATCTTAGTACCACGAGGAAAAGAAATCAATTGAGATTTCCCAAGTAGTGGCGAACGAAAAGGAAATAGCCCAAACTGAATCCTTCGGGAGATGTGGTGTTTTGGTATAGTGATATGGAATCCGGACGCATAGCTGAAATGATCTGAAAAGTTCTGGAATAGAGGGTGATACCCCCGTAAGCGAAGTGTGAATGGTCCTAACTATACCCGAGTAGTTGTCCTTGGTAGTGGGCAATGAATACGGGAGAAAGTAGCTTCCGAGGCTAAATATTTCTCAAGACCGATAGTGGACTAGTACCGTGAGGGAAAGCTGAAAAGTACCCCGGAAGGGGGGCGAAAAGTGCATGAAACCTATTGGTTACAGACGTGCGTGGCATGGAAGGTGATTTTTTCAGATTAGAGATTCTAGCAATAGAGTTGAAGATTTGATGTTCAAATCATCAGTGTCACGCGTTCCGTCTCGAAACACGGGCCAAGGAGCTAACTGTCATGGCAAGCTTAAACTGAAAAAGTGAAAGCGAAGGGAAACCGAGCTCTCGCAGCTTCGCAAGAAGTCAGGAGAGGCGTGTGAAAGTGCGTAGAGTCATGGCGGCTAGGCTAGAAGCCAGTCGATCTATTCCTGAGCTAGATGAAGGAGGGCGAAAGCCCTCTGGAGGTCTTAAGACGTTCTGACGTGCAAATCGTTGTTGTGACTTGGGAATAGGGGTCAAAAACCAATCTAGACTGGCGCTCGCTAGTTCCAACCGAAGCGTCTCGCAGGGCGTGGTTTGTGGAGATAGCGTTTCCGGTAGAGCACTGATAGAGGGGCGCGGGGGCGAAAGCCCTCACCCCTCATTCAAACTCCGAACGGATACGCATTGAAGAAGCAGGCACACGGGCTCATGTGGCGTAAGGCTCATGGCCGAAAGGGGTTTAACCCAGACTGAAGTTAAGGTCCCCAAATTTTTGCTAAGTGTCAAGCGAAAGAGCGTGTTCTCGCCAAGACAGCAGGGAGGTAAGCTCAGAAGCAGCTATCCTTTAAAAAGTGTGTAACAACTTACCTGCCGAGGGGGGATGCCTCAAAAACGGACGGGGCTAAAGCAAAATACCGATACTTTAGATAATTATCAAGAGATGATTCGTGGTAGGTTGGCGTAGTGATTGGGCCGAAGCAGGGCGATGACGTCCTGTGGACCGATTTCTATTGCAGATCTTGGCGGCAGTAACAGCATAGTATTGTGAGAACCAATACCACCGCAAGCGCAAGGGTTTCCAGGCAATGCGTTATCAGCCTGGAGGTAGTCGATCCTAAGATGTGCCTCAACAGAGTACATCGAATGGGAAATTAGTTAATATTCTAATACCTTGTATCAATCGTTTGAGCTATATGGTTCGCTTCCGGATAAGGAGTGTACAATTATCGTTGTATCTAACTATTCGAGGATAGGGGAGTGTCGTAATGACGAGAACCTTTCCGAGGTAGGAATGGCTTCGCGTTAGCGAAGTTTTCTTGATTCCAGGAGACCATGAAAGATTGTGTAGTTAGAAAGATACAAGTTCGTACCCAGAACCGACACAGGTGCGCTGGCTTAGAAAGCTAAGGTGCTACGGGTATACCGTATGGCGAGGGAATTCGGCAAATTAGTCCTGTAGCTTAGGTATAAGGGATGCCTGCGGTCTTCATGAGGAATGGGGATCGCAGGTTGCAATGACAAGGGGGTTTCGACTGTTTAATAAAAACACAGGCGACTGCTAGTCCGAAAGGATTTGTATAGTCGCTGAATCCTGGCCGGTGCCGGTACCTAAAACTTGGGTTCAACCGAGCTAAGGGCCGGTTAACGCCGGGAGTAACTCTGACTCTCTTAAGGTAGCCAAATGCCTTGTCGGGTAAGTTCCGACGCGCATGAATGGAACAACGAGAGCCCCACTGTCCCCGCCTACAACCCGGTGAAGCCACATAAGGTGGACGAACAGTCCATCAACTTCCATTGGGGAGAGAAGACCCCGTGGAGTTTTACTGCAGCTTGTGCTTGTGGTATAGTAAGAATTGCACAGGGTATCTGGGAGCTATGCTTAACATTCCCCGGGATGTTAATGAAGCAACGATGTAACACCAGACTCTTTTTGCAGTACCACTTATCCAGTGAAGACCGGAGACACGTGCAGGTAGGCAGTTCGGCTGGGGCGGCACCCCTTTGAAAAGATATCAAAGGGGCCCAAAGTTGAGTTCAAACGGGGCAGAAATCCGTTGAAGAGGGCAAAGCCAAAAACTCGACTGAATGGATTTCCAAACGCACGGAATTCATAGACGAAAGTCTGGCTTAGCGATCCTTCGTGTGCCCACTATTGGGGCCCGGAGGTGACAGAAAAATTACCCCAGGGATAACAGGCTCGTCGCGGGCGAGAGCTCCTATCGACCCCGCGGTTTGGTACCTCGATGTCGGCTTTTCCTATCCTGGTCCTGCAGCAGGGGCCAAGGGTGAGGCTGCTCGCCTATTAAAAGGGAACATGAGCTGGGTTTAGACCGTCGTGAGACAGGTCGGTCTCTGCCTAATGGAAGCGTGAATAACTGAGGGGAAGTTCCTCCTAGTACGAGAGGAACAGAGGAGCGTGGCCACTGGTTTACCGGTTGTCTGATAAGGCAGGCCGGGCAGCTAAGCCGTTTGGGCTAAGTGCTGAAAGCATCTAAGCACGAATCCCATCCCGAGACAAGTTATTCTTTCGTAAGATGAAGGTCGGCAGTAAAATACTGCGTTGATAGGAAGGTGGTGTAGATCACAAGCTTCGGCGAGTGGTGAGCCAGCCTTTACTAATAGACCAACACATCAGTTCAGCCACTTACATAGAGACTATGCGCGATGGATCATTATATTCATCAAGTGGATAACATATACACGACTTGTACGATGATTTCATTTTAAATCACACATAGCGTTAGCTATGCATTGTTGATTTCATTTTAAATCACACATAGCGTTAGCTATGCATTGTTGATTTCATTTTAAATCACACATAGCGTTAGCTAT
>CALCPD010000052.1 GCA_937897875.1 uncultured Nitrosopumilaceae archaeon | reverse complement strand
ATCTAGGAGAACATTGGAAATAAATTAAAATGAAATTATTCCTTTTATTTTCTATTGTTTTTGTATTTTTATTAATTCCAATTCAAGACTCTTTTTCAGAATTAGAAGTCTCTACAAACACTAAAGTGTATTCCCCTGAGCATTCCTTACAAGTTTATGGACAAGGTCTACCTGGAGAAAATCTTATTTTAAGATTATTTGCCCCAGATGAATCTATAACAAAATTTGAACAAATTCAAACAAATTCTGATGGAACCTTTAACCATCAATTATTGACTTGGCCTGTACCTTCATCTAGTGTTCCATATGGAACTTATGTTGTTGAAGTATTAAGCACTGAACAAAATGGTTTATCTAAAAAAATTGATATTAAATTTTCATCAACAACTGAATTAATTTCTGTTGCAGTAGAAAGACAAATTGATACTGTTGTTTTTGCACCTGAAACTGGTGCAATAAATCAATCATTTCGAGTATTTATTCAAACAACTCGTGATGGTTTAAACATTGGAAATAACCCTTCTGAACTTCTTAAAAATTCTATAATTCATTTACCTGATGGTTCATCATTATCTTTGAATAATTCTTTTAAGACATTATATGCTGGAGTTTATTATTTTGATTTTACACCCAGACAACAAGGAACTCATGTATTTCAAATTTCAGTTTTTAATGATGGCGTTTCATCAAAAGGCTTTGCAGCAACACATGTTTTAAGTCAAAATCTTGGTGGAATCAATAAACAAATTAGTAAACTTAACTCAATTTTAGACGAAACTTCAATTGAATTGAATACTTTAAAATCAGAAATTTCGGGATTTGATGATACTTTATCAACTGCTAGTAATAATATCAATGAAAGTACAGATAATATTTCCTCTTCTGTTGAATCTATTGAGGAAGCATCTTCTCAACTTAATTCTTTATTATTTCCAATTATAGCATCTATAGGTCTAATAGTTGCATTACAAATCACAATCATTGCTAGACGAAGATAATTGTAATTATGCAAAAAACTGAAATTAAAATACCCCTTCTGGTAACCCTCTTTTCTTTTTTGATTTGTTTACCTGTAATTAGTACTCATGCAGTTTTAGTTGATGAATTATTTCTTTTTGATAAATCTCAAAAACAAATAATTCATGAATCCAAAATTATTGATGTTTCTTCAGATTTTTTTCTTGAAAATAATTTTAAAAGATATTTAATTTTTGGTTCAAACTCATTACAGAATAATGTTCTAAAAAATAATTCTCTATATGGCATTCAATCTGATCATGGATTTTTTTATGTTTCTGTACTTCCTGAAACAACAGTATCTAATTTAATTTCACAGGGATATCATGTAATTGAAGATTCAAAATTAGATTTCCATCAATCTGATCATATTATTTCAGATGTTTCAAGAATTGGTGAGATTACTGGTTCTACTATTGCAAAACAAAAATACAACTCAACTGGAAATGATATTGTCATTGCAATTGTAGATACGGGTGTTGATTTTTCAAATCCTGATATTCAACATTCTCTTGCACGTGACAAATCAAACTACCCTTTAATGCTTGATCCTGATGGGCAAGGAATAATTTTAACAAATGCAACTTTTGCAGCAAATATTAGTCAATATGATACTATTAGAAATCATACTAAGCCTATTTCAGATAATGTAACTTCTTCAGTTTATCATACACGGGATGGTGTATTTCTTGATATATCTCAAGGAGGAAATGATACCATTATTCAAGTTTACAATTCTTTCTTTCCTCAATTTGGTTCCTCTGTAATTTTCAATGGAACTTTATCTAATGATATGAAAATTGGATTTAGTCCTACAGACTTTATTAAATCTGAAAGTGGAATATACCATTTTGGAGTAATGTATCAAGGTGGATTATTTGGCAAAATTCAAGTTGTTCCAGTTTTAGTTGTGGATTCAATTTCTCCAGGTGTCTATGATACCATTATTCCTGATCTTAGCACTTCTTGGCAAGATTATATTCGAGATGAAAATGATTCTAATAAAAAACTTGATTATGATTTTGATTTTACAGATGAAACACCTATTGTTTTGGGAAGTGGAAATGAATTTTTAGTATTTGATTCAGATGATGATGGGAAAAATGATTATAGTGCAGGAACTTTTGGTGCACGTGTTTTAGATGTTTATGGTGTAATTAAAAATAATTCTACAATAATTAATGAATCACTAAATGCAATTAATGGAACTTTATTACCTCCGATAGATCCAGATGGAAATTTCTTTGGTGTAATGACTGATTTCATGGGACATGGTACATCTAGTGCTGCATCTATTACTTCACGTGGTCTGGAAACATATGATATTTACAATAACACAAAAAAATATTCTATAGTTGGTGTTGCACCTGATGCAAAAATTTTACCAGTTAAAGCATTATGGTTTGGTGATACTGTTTATGGTTGGTTATGGTCTGCTGGATTTGAAAATACTGAAAATAATTGGACTTTTTCAGGAAATCCTAAAGCAGATATAATATCTAACAGTTGGGGAATATCTAATTTCCCAAATACAAAATATTCTCCTGGTATGGATGTTTTATCATTAATTCTAAGTATTCTTTCAACACCTCATTCTTTACATAGTGATTACCCTGGTGTAACAATAATTTCTAGTGCTGGAAATTCTGGACATGGATATGGAACAATTGGATTGCCTAATGCATCACCATTTGGAATTTCTGTTGGTGCTACTACTAACAATGTGTTTGTTGGATATGGTCCATTCAAGGATCAACCACGATTTGGAAATAATACTGTTCACTATGATCATGTAGTTGATTTTTCTAGTAGAGGTCCAAGTTCAATTGGTGATCCTAAACCTGATTTAATGAGTATAGGTGCTCACGGATTTGTCCCTTCAAATATTTTAAAATCTTCTAAGGATTCTAAAGATGAATCTTTTTCATTATTTGGTGGAACAAGTATGGCAGCACCACTAGTTTCCGGAAGTGCTGCAATTTTAATGGAAGAAATGAAAAAACAATTCCAAGATTATGATTCATTTAGAATTAAAAATATCTTGATGTCTACTGCTACTGATTTACAAAATGATGCATTCACTCAAGGCTCTGGATTAGCAAATATTGAATCTGCTTTAGATTATGTTCATGGAAAAAATGGTATTTTCATAGTTCACAACAATGGATCATATGATAATATTAAAAAAATACTTGAACCAGGAATTTCAAATATTAATTCTACTGAAATTGGATTAGAGGAATTTCATTTTTCTTCAAAATCCTTTCCTATGACTAGCTGGTTTGCAGGTCAATTGATTCCTGGAGAAAGAACCACGACTACTTTTACAATAAATAATCCTACTAATCATACACTTACAGTTAATTTAGAATCAAAAAATATTTCTTTAATTAAAAATTCACAATTAAATGGAATAACTACTCCACAACAACATGATTCCATTTTGAATAAAACTGATGTTTTCATTCCAAATTATGTTAAATTATCTGATGTT
>CALCPD010000051.1 GCA_937897875.1 uncultured Nitrosopumilaceae archaeon | reverse complement strand
ATGCCTAGATTAACATGAATTCCAGTTCGGTTCAAATCCCCTTTCTTTTCATGTCCCTTTGTAATCTTGGCTTGATTAATCTCCTAAATTTTTCTTAAAATTAAAAAAGTGTGAAAAATTTGATTAGTAGATCAAAAATTATCAAAAAACTATGCTTCCATATCTGTACCTAAAGCATCAGCAATTATGTTTGCCCAATTAAAAGCTGCAACTACAGAAGTAATTTCTACAATTTGTTTATCATCATACCCAAAATCATGTAGAATTTTATGATCATCTATTGTGGTTTTGTTTGCAGAGTTGTTAATTTTTAATGCAAAATTTAACGCAGCTTTTTCTTTATCTGAGAAACCCTCAAAATTATTTTTAAGATCAGTAATTTTTTCATTAGTGAATCCCATCAACTGCAACAACATCCCATGTGCTTGGGTACAATATTCACATGAATTAGCATTTGAAACTACTACTGCAATAGATTCTTTCAGAAGTCTTGGAATTGATGATTCACGAAGTAAGATTATTTGTACACCATCCCAAAACCATTTTGCAATGGATGGATCTATTGATGTAGTTTTTAGGATATTTGGAATTTTACCAATTTTTAATTCATTATCAATTTCCTTGTATAATGATGAAATATCTGGATTTGATTCATCTCCTTCTTTTACAAATGGCATGAACTGTCTAAATTTGCTTCAAATAAAAATTTAATATGATACCATAAAAAACAGAAATATGACAATTAGTGTCAGACTAGATAAAAAGATTGAAAATGATCTTAGAAAAGATGCAGATATTCAAAATAAAACCATGTCAGATATTGTCAATGAGGCATTAGAAAAATATTACACCGAGTACAAGTATTTTGATTCCATTAATGCACATCATTTGGATCCCGTAGTCCTAGAGGCATTTTTTTCACTAGTAGATACGCCTGAAAAGGCAGAAATGGTTTCAACTGCAGGTGCAACAATGATTGAAAAATTTGCCACGTATTTTTCACAAGGAGATGATTCTTTTGATACAAAAATGAAATTAACAATAAAATTTCTACATCAAAATGGAATTGAAGTTAACCAAAAACAAATTGGTGATGAACTTACTTTATCAGCAATACATCATCATGGGGAAATTTTTTCAAATTTGTTAATTGGTTTAATTACAAAATTATTCGTAAAATCTTCAACTGTAAAAACAATTACTGTAAAAGATGGAACGTTTAGCATATCAATTATCACAAAATAATTCTTAATTTAATTTAAAATGAATTTCAATAAAATAAAGTACACTGCAAATCCTGATAAAAATAAAATTCCACCAATACTTAGAATTTTCAATATTATTGAAGGTTGATGTGATTTTTCTAAATACTTACCAGTAACTAATCTATAATTGAAAATTGCGATTACAGGAGCAATAACAAATGAAAGAATTGTTGCAAAATCAACTAATGCCTTGAGATTATCTCCAAATTGTAGTACAATCACCAGGGATCCTGAGGCTAAAAGAACAAGAAACACAGAGTATAATTTTCGTGAACTTGTTAATTGATTTGTACTATTTTTTCTAAATAGTAATTCTACTGTCCTATTGAGTGCTCTAGAATATCCATCAAATACAGCAAGAATTGTTCCAAACATCACAGTAAATGCAGATGCAGAAATTACAATATAGCTCCAATTTCCCATGACACTACTGTACATTGTAATGATTGTATGTGCAAATTGGGAATTATTGTTAGGAAGTTCTTCTCCTGACCCATAAAAGATGAAAGTACCTAGGGTAACAAACATTATTGCTAAAATTCCTGTAAGTAAATAAGAAATTCTAAATTCTAACAGTGTTTCTTTTAATTTTGGTTTGTAGTTTGATTGTTTAATTTTCTCTAATGTCCACAAACTATTCCAACTTGACAAATCTATTGCTGTTGGCATCCAACCCATTAAAGCCAATAAAAAGAAAATTCCAGTTGTTGTCCACAGTTCCTTTGGAATAAAATCTTCAACAGGTTCTATTGGACCATTAATTACAGTAAGTGAGAATGCAAGTACCGTGGATATAACTAGTACAGTTACAATAATTTTTATCAAATTATCTAACAGGTGGAATTTACCTATTCCCAATATCAAAACACATGAAATGAATAATAGTATGATAGACCATTCTCCTAAAAATTCTAAATTAAATAAATTCTCAAAAAATCCAGCAGCTACAAACCCTACCGCACCAGTTACAAAAAACATTGAACATACTGTAATTATTAGATACAGAACTAAAATTGGGGTTCCTAATTTTTTGTACCCATCAATTATACTTGTTTGAGTAGAGTTTGCATATCTAGAACCATATTCAAAAAATGGATATTTCAGTACACTGACTAATACTACAAAACCAATTATCATCAAGCCAAAATCAGCCCCAGCTCTAGTAGACTGAATTAGATGAGATACGCCTATTGCTGTACTAGCAAATAGTAGTCCAGGACCACTAATTTTGATAATTTTTGACAAACTTTCAATCATTAGTATAAAATAAAAAATTATTTTACTGTATTAAAATTAAAACACTATTCTAATGACTCAGCATCCGAATTTTTTTGATGATTTTCAGTAAATCCCAAAACAATAGAATTGATGCTAGCTAACTCTCCATGAAGTTCACCTATGCTTAATGAGATTTCTGTTCCATCAGGCTCTTCATATGTAAATTCAAAATTATTATTTATCCACCAAGAGTCATTTATCAAAATATTTCTCAAATCTACATTGAAAAAGGTTCTAAGACCAGCTTTATGAAATACAGATACACCATTATTTTTGTAATCTCCTAAATGATCAATCATTTCATTATATCCAGAATTTGTTTTTACCATTCCAAGTTTCTCGAAATTTAAAGAAAATTTTAAGCATGATTTGAATATTTCAAAATAGGATAGCATTGCTTGTGCAAACATTGCAATTAAATCAAACATCATAGATTTATCAAAATCATTAACTTGGTTTCCGTTGGACATGTGCTGTTTTAAAATAGATATTTTATTCTCAATGGATTTTTTTTGTAATTCTATTCTATCAATTCTTTTTTGAAAAGAGTGATAAACTCTTCCTGTATTTTTATGAATTAGTTCATTTGAAACCAATAATGGAAAAATTTCAATATCAAATTTTTTTCGATATTCTTGTAAAAGATCAACATACATGCTCATTACAAATTCAAATAACTATCCAAATAAAAAATTACGTTGAATTATCACAATAATTATCACATTACGAATGACTGACAGTTGAAATATACCATATTTGCTATTAATCAAGCCTGATTTTTTTGATTATTTACAAATTTTACAAGTACAGTCAAACATTCCAGCTTTACCCATACATTGATCATGGTATGTCTCAGAGCATTTTGTGCAAATAACCATCTAATCCACATCTCCTTTTCTATGAGTTCTTTCATGCATGATTACTTTTTCAAAAGTATCAGAATACCCACTCCATTTGAAACTACAATCACTACATTTGTAATTCATTTTATTCACTTTTACCTTTCTGTTTTGTATCAGATTCTTTACAGGTGTTTATGTCATTTGAAATTTTAGTTTTACAAGAACCAAAATTTAATTTTGAAATTATTTTTTTGAACATACCAATTAATGATTTTTAATCATATATACCGGCGTATTGATCAATGTTAAATAATATTTTGAACTCTACCAATTTTTCCATCTTCTAATTCCACTTTTATTCCATGTGGATGAAGTTTACTGGAAGTAAGAATTCTCTTTATTTTACCTTCAGTTAGTTTTCCCGTACGCTGATCTTGCTTCTGAATTATCATAACTCCAGTACCCAAAGACAACATATTTCTTGATGGTGTGTCATTCAATGAACTTCTAAATTTGATGTATATTCTAAATCTTACTTTGTTTATCTGAATTAGGTTTCATTACAACCTTATCAGAACCTTTACAAGTTTTTTCACCTTTGTAGTGTTTGTGAATTTTCCAATTTGCACCCTTTGTAAATTTTATAACTATGTGTCCCGTTTTCCATTTCTGACACCATGCACAAAATATCTTAGCATTAGATTTTGACGAGTGGAAGTTTCCTGAATTCGGCATATGTGATTACGGAGTTAGCCTATCAACATCTCTTGGATAAAATGTAGTATCTCGAATATTTTCAGTCCCAGTTAATGCCATTATTAATCGCTCAAGACCAATACCACAACCTGCGTGGGGTGGGACACCATAGTCAAAGGCATTAAGATGGTACTCAAAGGAATCTGTTTTCATGCCTTTGTTACTCATTCTTTGAGCTAATTCATCACGTTTTTCAATTCTGGTACTGCCTGAAGACAATTCCAGATCACCAAACATCAAATCAAAAGATTCTGAAATTTTAGGATTAGATTTGCTATCTTTTACATAAAATGGCTTTGGTCCAAGAGGCCAATCTGTAATAAAGTAAAAACCATCTAATCCAATTTTTTTAAGATTTGAAGGATACAAGTCATCACCCCATTCTGTTTTTGCACCTGCCTTTTGCATTCTGTCAACAAGATCATCATAGGTATATCTTGGAATATTTTCAGGTACTGGAGTTGGTGTAAATTCTGAGTCAGGATTATTTTTAATATAATCATTAACTGCATTAATTGAAACCTTGATGATTTCTTCTATTCTGTTCATCACATCATTGTAATCTACAAAAGCTTCTTCCAAGTCTATAGAGATTGCTTCAGCTAAATGTCTATTTGTTCTTGAAGGCTCTGCTCTAAAAATTGGTGCAATCTCAAAAACTTTTTCAAAACTCATTGTCAATTGTTCTTTATACAATTGGGGGCTTTGAGCTAGAAATGCCTCTTTGTTGTAGTAAAATATTGGAAACAACGCAGCTCCACCTTCAGTAGCTGTTGCAATCATTTTAGGGGTATTGATTTCAACAAAATTTTGTTCATTAAAATAATCTCTAATTGTTTTTAGAACTAAGCTTCTAGTTTTGAAAACATGTTGTAAAATATTACGTCTAAGATCAATTGGTCTAACTTCTAAGCGAGTATCAATATTTTTGACAGTTTTTGCAGTTGGTTCAAAAGGAGGAATTTTCGTAACTTCAGAAAATACACGTAATTCATTTGGAATAATTTCAAATCCACTTGGGGCTTTTTCTGAAGCCTTTATGGTTCCAATAATACCTATAGATGAATGTGCTTTGAGTGAAGAGATTTTTTCACGTATCTCATCAGGGCAATCACCTTTTTTTGCAACAATTGAAAGATCTCCATTTTTGTCGCGTACAGTTGCAAAACTGATGTTTCCATGACCTCTAACTGTCAAAACCCATCCCATTACAGTGACTTGAGTGCCATCCATTGATGCATTTAGATCATTAGAGTAGTGGGATCTACGTAATTGTCCTAATTCAGTTTCAATCATAATTTACAATTATTCCATATTTTCTCGTATAATTAATTTTTTGACGTGGTTTTTCTTTACTAAACAAGTTGATTTCTAAAATCAAAGACACATTTTCTTAATGTATTCATATCGATATCAAATTCAATCCATGTTGGGTCGCCTTTATCATCTAAATCCACATTTAAAACATTCATGGGCATTTTAGTAAATCCATCTTCAAATACATCTCCAATGGATTTTGGTAATTCTGTTAATGCAAGATGATATTTTGTTGTATGATCACGAAACTTATGTCTATAATTCACTTCATAATTATTATCTGCATCAGCAATTATTGATTTCATATAGACCAATTTTCCAAATTCCTCAATTGCGTTGGCAAATATTGAATACATTTCATTGATGTGAATTTCTGACATTTCTTTATTTGGTTTATCAGGTTGTCCTAAACAGCGGTCAAGGAAATCTAGCATGCTCAAAATATTGTTTTTAATCTTTTTTTGTGTCTGATTCATTTGATCAACTGAAATTTTTTTAAAACTAGCCAAGTCAATATCTGACAAATTGTGTGAACTTAAGCGTATGGATTGTCTCTAAATACAAAATGTAGTATCATATCAAAATGTCAATATTTACTCCAATTTGTAAAAATCTAGATGATTAAATCCACTTTCACAATACATTTTTTGTGATACCAATGCTCATTTCTTATTCTTGGATCTAACCGAATTTCTTTTTTACAAAAAGTACAATGAATTTTCAAAAGAAATTCTCCAATCGTATCAAATGTGCAACGTGCCACACACAAGATCTATGATAGGAATGCTCATTTCTTATTCTTCGTTCATCAAAAGGCATGATTTTCTTGCAAAGAGTACACGGAATAAACATAGGCTACAAAAATACTACTGAATGTTAGTTAATGAGGCACGGGTTATTGTATAAAATCAAAATAAGAAAGAGAATTAGTAAAACAATTAATTTTTTGTTAGGATTGTTGTCTTAAAACTAATTTTCATAATGGTTATATTCACCTAATAGAGAAAATCAGAATAATATGGCAAATATCCTCATTGGGCTTGTTATTGCAATGTTTCTAATTGTTGCAGTATATGTTGGCTATAACGCATCTCAAAATTATTCTGAAGACGCAGGAGGTCACGATATACAAATCGATCTAGATATTCTAGATACTGCACCGGAATTATTACAAATAATTGAAAAACAAGACGGATACAAATCAATTATCTAATTTTAGATTAATTAGACAGGATTTTTGATAATAATTATGACACTAAATAATAGAGAGAAAATGATTTCAATAATTTCTAATGGAATTGCAGTTTTTTCATTATTGCAAGAAAGAGATGAATTACCTAAAAACACTACCATGTATGATTTTGTTCTTAAAGTAATTCCATCAGATATCAAATCAGAATTAAGTGTAGAGTTAATTGATGAAGTTTTTCAGTATGTCACATCTGCACATAGTTCTTCTAATATAGAATAATTTTATTCATAATGGAAAAACCAACCCGCGAAGATATTATTTACAATTTTACTTCACTGGATTATGTAGTACTTTCATGTATGCATTATACAGATTTGAAAACAATGATCAAGATTAATGCACTCGATTTGGTGGAAAGTTGTGAAAAATTCTTTGATTGTGGATATATGAAAAAAATGAATACAGAGCCATCAGTGGAATTAAAAAATAAGATACAGCAATGGCTAGATTCTGTAGAATATCGACAATATACAAAAAATACTAATGAAATACTCAGCATTACAGATAAAGAAAAAATTAGGAAAATTTACTCGAAATTAGAATTAAAACCTCATGATTTATCTGAATTAACTAATACTGGAATTCAATTTCTAGAAAACAAAGAGATTGAAATAAAAAAACAATGGAAAATATTAATTAAATTCAAGGATAGTAAAGATACTATTAATTTAAAAAGATCAATAGATGAATTTGCAATTTCAATTCCATTAATGTTTTCCACAGGTATCGCAGACGGAAAATTATTTTCTACAATGTTTAAAACGATAAATGTTGGAATGTATGATTATTTGTCAGAAAACACAATCATCCATCCAATCTTTTTAGACTATCTCAAATAGCAAATTAGAATAAAATAAATCCTATTCTGACATACTGATTACATGCATTGTGACGATAAGAGAACATTGTTTGTATTAAAACAAGGAATTGAAGAAACATGGGAAGAATTAAAAAAAATGGATTTTAGTAACGAGGATTTGATTAACAAATTATCTGAAGAAATTCAGGAATATTTTGAATACAAGAATTCACCAACAAGTTAGGACTAGACAGGATAAGGACAAAAATCATTTCAACATAACCAACATCTCTTAAACACACGATCAATTATTTCATGTAGTCAAGTGGATAATTTACTGTGCTCTATACACGAACCATGCTGATAATACTGTATGAGTCAGAAATTTTCATTAAAATTAGACAAAGATTATTGAATCGCGATCTACAAATACTAGTGCGATCTACAATAAATCAAGTCTTGGTGAGATAAAGAACGTCGATACGTCATATCTCTTCAGGGCTGTAATTATTACTAATCAAATTATTTTTTAGGCACAAATTATCAAAGAAACCATATGGCTTTTACAAGATGCCCGGCATGTAACCAGTTGAGATTTGATAAAAAAGCAAATCGTTGTGGGGAATGTGGCTATCAAATTGGATGATTAGGAATAATTTAACTTCCTATAGTTCATAAATAACAAAATTTTACTTAGAGTAAGAAAATGACAGCCATAGCAACCCTTGGTTCACACTGCTCATTACAAGTTCTAAAAGGTGCAAAAGATGAGGGATTAAAGACCATACTAGTTTGTGAAAAAAAGCGTGAAAAACTATATCGTAGATTTCCATTTATTGATGAATTAATTATTGTAGATTCCTTTAAAGAAGTATTAGATGAAAAATGTCAAAAAATACTTGAAGAAAATAATGCAGTTTTGATTCCCCATGGAACATTAATTGCACAAATGAATTCTGAAGAAATTGAATCAATCAAGACACCGGTATTTGGAAACAAATGGATTCTCAGATGGGAATCGGACAGAGAGATGAAAGAAAAACTCATGAGAGAGGCAACACTTCCAATGCCAAAACCAATTGCAGAACCAAAAGATATTGAAAAATTGGTAATTGTAAAAAGACAAGGAGCTGCAGGAGGTAAAGGATATTTTATGGCAGCAAATGAGGATGACTATAACAGAAAAAGAAATCAGTTAATTTCTGAAGGCATTCTCTCAAAAGACGAAACCCTATACATTCAAGAATATGCAGCAGGTGTTTTAGCATATCTACAATTCTTTTACTCACCGCTTACAGGAGAATTAGAGTTCTTTGGAGTTGATCAAAGACACGAATCAGATATTGAAGGTCTTGGAAGAATTCCAGCTGAACAACAAATGAAATCAACAAAGGTTCCATCATTTAACGTAATTGGAAATAGTCCTCTAGTTTTGAGAGAATCATTACTTGATGAAGTGTATACAATGGGAGAAAATTTTGTGGAAGCTGCAAAAAGAGTCGTATCTCCAGGCATGAATGGACCATTTTGTATAGAAGGGGTTTATGATGAAAATGCAAAATTCACATCATTTGAATTCTCAGCAAGAATTGTTGCAGGAAGTAACATCTACATGGATGGCTCCCCATACTACTCCTTATTGTTTAATGAGAATATGAGTATGGGTAAAAGAATTGCAAGAGAGGTAAAGATAGCAACAGAGAAAAATCAACTAGATAAAATTACAACATAGAAGGAATATGGGATTAAAAGATAAAATCAATAAGATTTCAGCAGTAGGATTAATCTCATCTGCTGCAATTATTGCATCAGGATATGTTTTTGAAAACAAGGAATTATTTGGATTTGAAAATGCAATGCTGCTCTATATTTTATTACCATCTGCATTCATTTGGTTTGGTACAAGAAAGAATGGTTGTGGAAGCTGTAATCAAATTCCACTAGATTCTGAAAAAAAATCTAACTAAATAGGGATTTTTTTGGTTTAATTTCCATCCCATGTTGAGATTTTATAATATATTTATCTCGAATCTTAACACTAACCCAATCAATTGCCAATACCGTGATTAAAACAATTAACATGAAAATTGCGGCTTTTCCATATTCAAAGAATTTAATATAATTAATTATAAAGAAACCAATTCCACCAGCACCAACAATTCCTAGAATACTAGTTTGACGAACATTGTAATCAAACATGTATAGTATTTGACCCAACAAGTGGGAAGCAGATTCAGGAAGTACTACATAACGAATTAATTGAAATTTGCTAACACCAATAGAACTTACTGCATCCATAGGATCAGAGTCAATGGTTTCAATTGATTCGTATTGTAATTTTGTAACAAATCCAATAGTATACATCACAATTGCCAAAACACCGGCATACGGTCCTAAACCTACCATTATTACAAATAGCAATGCCCACAAAATAGAGGGAAAAGTACGAATTATTGCCAATAATGCACGTGTTGGTGCATAAACAAATTTGCTGTTCAGATTTCTGGCAGCAAGCATACTTAGAGGTAAGCCAATTACTACGCCTATTACAGTTCCAATAAATGCCATTTGAAGTGTCTCAAACATTGCCCATAATGCAGTTGGAACATATTTCAAATCTTCAATTATTGATTCTGCTACAAATATTTCAGAAATTATGATTCCCAAATTAGGAATACCTTCTGCAAAATCTAGAGGGTTAGCTTCCACGTTGTATGATGCAACTATAACTAAGGCAACAATTACCCCGATGACAATATTATTTTTTGGTGTCAGTGTTATGCATCTCCATTATTTGTTCTATACTCATATCACCTGTTTGAAAATCTACTATTTTATCACCCTCAACACCTATTTCTAAAATTTTTTGTCCTTCTTTGATTACTGCAACTCTGTTTGCATATTCTAATGCAAGTTGCATGTCATGATGCACCATTATTGCTGTAAGGTTCATTTTCTTTTGAGCATCTAAAATTAAATCCATAATTTCTCTAGATGTCACATGATCCAACTCTGAAACTATCTCATCTGCTAAAAGGATTGTAGGTTTTTGCATTAAAGCTCTAGCTATTGCAACTCTTCTCTTTTCGCCACCACTTAACATGTATGCTTTTCTAGATTCTTTTCCAGATAAACCAACTAATTTTAAAATACTTTTAGCTTCCTGTATTTCATTTTCAGGAAACTGTTTCAAAATAGATTGCATTTTATTTAATCTAGGTAATGCACCAATCAAAATATTATCAAGTACACTGATATTTTTTACAAGACCTAAACTTTGAGGAATGTATCCTATAGTATGCATCATTTTTTTAAATTTTTTATTATTCATATTGGGAGTCAAATAATCAATTTTGATAATACCCTTACTTGGAATCATCATACCAT
>CALCPD010000050.1 GCA_937897875.1 uncultured Nitrosopumilaceae archaeon | reverse complement strand
AACTGTTCCAGCATATTTTACTTCAATACTTGGAGTTGCATTAAACAAATACCACGTTTTGTTCTTTAACCCTTTACCACATAGAACCTCAGGTGAAATGGCTCTGTGCAAACAGCAAAAAACCAAAACAGCCTGCGAATAATTCGCAGGCTGTTTAGGTTTTATGCTGTTTGCTACTCATCAGTATATTTGACATGCAATGAGTGCATAAGAAATTTTATAAGGGAAATAAATGCTTTGATCAGTTCATAATTTTCAAAGGTAGTATAAATAGTGGTAAATAGTTATAGGGACAGTCGCACGTGCATCCCGTGACACAGTCCGACAACGTGCCATGATTCCACGACTGAAGCACTATGGACTTGCAACACACCCACGACCTCATCACGAAATTACGTCCTGTTCCTATCGCAAAACCATCCATGTCTAATGCCAAGGTTGTACTTCCAGATGTCAAATCAGCACTAGAAGACACATATGATAATGATGTTTTGTTATCAGATATATATTATAATGAATTTATAGGATGTAAGATACATTCGAAGCATATAAAAGGATAAATAGTATTATGCTAAACGTACATGAAGTAATTGATCAAGTAAGGAAAGCTCGGACTAAAGAAAAGAAAGTTGGGCTTTTGAAGAAACACCAAAGCTGGGCTTTAAAAGACATCTTACGTGGCACGTTTGATACCTCCATTGAATGGAATCTCCCCGGAGGAGAACCACCATGGACTCCGTCCGAAGCTCATAGCGCACCTAGCAATCTACTCAAAGAACATAAGAGTTTTGTATACTTCGTGAAAGGGTTACGCGAGTCTGAGAAGCTAACTCCTGTAAAACGCGAAAGTATATTCATCGGTTTGATAGAGGGCATAGACCCCGACGACGCTAAGCTCGTTATTGGTATGATAAACAAAGACAAACCACAAGGCATCACTCGACCAGTGATTGAGGAGGCTTTTCCAGGGTTACTGCAAGATTGATGCTCCAACCAACCGGAGACATAAATGCCAGCAATACAACTCGAAAGACTTAAAAATGATATCGCCCTCATTGAGGGTTACATTTCAAAGCTCGTAAAAAGAGGCGAAGGTGATCGAGTCAAAAAACTTATGAAGAAGAAAATCTTTATGGAAGAAAGGTTAGCTGCAGTCATTTAATTGTTTACAACTCCTCTGTTCTGTGATATAATATACTTATCAATGGAACAGAGGTTTTTACTATGAATTTGTTTATCTTACACGAGGATCCAGTTATTGCTGCTCAAATGCAGTGTGACAAACATATTCCAAAAATGGTTGTTGAGTCTGGTCAAATGTTATCCACGGCCCACCGCGTGTTGGATGGCATCCTTGATCGTCGACCATCAAAATCTGGCAAGACAAACGTACGGTACTGGGATCTATATCTTGGTCGTGACGACCTTGAAGGCGAGTTACTCCTTTACAAAGCTGTCCATGTAGGTCATCCATGTACACAATGGACCATGCGTACTAGTGCTAACTACGACTGGCACTACGAACATTTTATTGCACTTGCTCAAGAATATACATACAGGTATGGCAAAGATCATAAGACAGCCGTTGACCTTGGTGCAGCACTTTACAACAAGCCTGATAACTTACCACCAGGGCCATTGACACCGTTTGAACTAGCAATGAAAGCAAACCCTGAATGTATGATAAAGAACGACCCTGTACAATCATACCGACTATTTTATCAAACTAAACAAGAGCGTTTCAAAATGGTATGGACGAAGCGCAACAGACCGGAGTGGTTTAATAATGTACACAGCGATGGATAGGTATAAAATCCTGCAACACGAAATCAAGTTACTTGAAGATAGGTTACAGCCAACAGACACTGGCAACCTGAACACCGCAATCGCCGTACTCCAAGCGCGATGCAGAGAACTGGAAGATGAAATAAATGTCCGTTTACACGCTACAGGATAGTGACACCGGTGAAGAGTGGGAAGAGAACTGTAAGTTCGATGAACTAGCACAGCTACTTGAAAATAATCCATCATACAGGCGAGTATGGAAACCTGTTGGATTTGTTTCCATACATGGCAGTGTTATGAGTAGAACCGATGGCGACTTTCGAGATCATCTAAAATCAATTAAAAAGAAAAAAATTCCGATAAATCCAGCAGTTGTAATTTCAAATAAATCAGATGCAAAAGGCTTGAGAATTGCAAAAAAAATGGGAATTAGTGTAGAAGTAATTGAAAGTAAAAGTTTCAAAGGAAATAGAACTGAATATGATAAAAAAATTATGAATGTGCTTTCAGATTATGGAGTTACACCAAAAAATGGAATTGTGTGTCTGGCAGGATTTATGAGAATTATTAGTTCAGGATTTGTAAAAAAATATAAAAATAGAATTATAAATATTCATCCCGCATTATTACCAGCATTCCCGGGATTAAATTCACAAAAACAAGCATTAGATTATGGTGCAAAATATACAGGTTGTACAGTCCATTTTGTGGATGCAGGAATGGATACAGGTCCTGTGATAATTCAATCAGTGGTAGAAATTAAAGAAAAAGATACAGAAAAATCACTATCTAAAAAAATTCTAAAAGAAGAGCACAGAATATATCCTGAAGCAATTAATCTAATCGCTAGAAAGAAAATTAAAGTTTCAGGAAGAAAAACCCATATTTCTTAGGAATCAGAACCACCAAAAAAATACAAAACTTGGAGTTCCTTGGTATTTGAATGAAAATAATGCGGTACACCTTTTCCAACAAAAAATAATTTGTCTTTAGAAATTTCATAGTTTTTATTTTTAATTTTAAGAAAGCCATTTCCAGAAACTATAAAATATACTTCATCACTTTCATGAGGTTCTTGGGTATCCTCTTCTCCGGGTTTTAGTATCAAAATTCCAACAGCAAGACTATCTTTATTGATAAAAGTATGAAAATAGGAATTGTTTTTTTTAATTTTGTCTAAATTGTCTTTTAAATTGAATTCTAATTTCAATTTATTCAACAGAGGAATTGAACATTTTTTTCACAGGTTCTGTACTCATGAAGGAATGTAATTTTGGATGAAATTGCTGATGTTCTGGACTTTGAATCATAGTCATAAAAGTTTCTTGAGTTTCATGCTCAACAATGATTCGAAAGCTACCATCAGGAGATTTAAGAAATCGTCTAGATACAAATCCAGGGAAAGGGGACAAAACTTTATTTGATTCAGAAAATAGAGATTTGAAATCATCTTCTGCACCTTCTTTTAGTTGCACATCAGCCATCATGATAAACATACCAGCACTAAATGAGTCCCACTTAATTTTCTTTCTCAAATTCCTAAGAACAATTCCAAGAATTAAATATCAATAAATCATGAAATTAGCATGACTGGAATCAAGATTGATGGAAAATTAATTGCTCAAACAGTCAAAGACAGAGTCAAAAAAGCAACTGATGAGCTAAAAACAGATGGAATCAATCCATGCTTAGCTACGGTTTTAATCGGAAATAATACTGCCTCTGCAACATATGTAAGAAATAAGCACAAAGCATGTGAAGAAGTAGGAATAATCACTAAAGATCATAAACTAGATGAAAGTGTATCTCAACAAGAACTAAACAAAATCATAGATGAATTAAATGCAGATACATCAGTGCACGGAATTTTAGTTCAATTGCCATTACCAAAACATTTGAGTGAATTTGCAACCACATCACGCATATCTCCAATTAAAGATGTAGATGGACTTACCCCACATAATGCAGGGCTATTATCTATGAAGAAAGCAGCTCTTGTCGCATGTACTCCATCAGGAGTTATGGAAATGTTTGATCATCATAATATCGATTTAGAAGGAAAGAACGTGGTATTGATTAATAGAAGTAATCTTGTAGGAAAACCACTTTACCATTTATTGTTAGAAAAAAATGCAACCGTAATTACATGTCATTCAAGAACAAAAGAAATTGAAAAATTCTGTCAATCAGCAGATATTGTAATTACGGCAGTAGGAGATAGAACAAAATTTACTCTTACTCCTGAAATGATCAAAGATAATGCCATTGTAATAGATGTTGCAATTACAAGATTTCAAGATAAATTGACAGGAGATTGTGATTATGAAAAAATTATTGAAAAAGCATCATTTGCAACTCCAGTTCCAGGAGGAGTAGGTCCAATGACAGTTGCAATGTTATTAAAAAATACAATCACTGCCACATCACTTGGAATTCAAATTGGAAGACAATAATAAAAAATCATTAAGAGAACTTCTTTTAGAAAGAAGAGACAATACGTCTTTTGACTTATTAAAAATTGCAAGTAAAAAAATGCAAAAAAGAATTAACAAAGTATATGCATTCAAGGATGCTCAAAAAATAGGACTCTATTATCCGATAGGCAGTGAAATTCTAACTCAAGATATTATTCAAGAATTAATTAGTAAAGGAAAAGAGGTATTTTTACCAAAAGTAATTGGAGAAACAATGGAATTTAGAAAAATTGAAGATTTTGGAAGTCTAGAAATGGGTAAATTTGACATTATGGAGCCCAAAGATGATTGTCAAGTTAATCAAGATTTAGACATCATAATTGTTCCCACTGTAGGAATTTCACCTACAGGAGTCAGGCTAGGATACGGTCATGGGTTTTATGATAAATTTTTAGAAGGAAAAAACATTATCACAATTTCATTAGTATTAGAAAAACAAATCATTAAGAATATTCCAAAATCAGAACACGACATAAACATGGATTGGATAATAACTGAAGATAGAATGTTTCAAACTCAGAAATAGGACAAACCCTTTTTCCCAATGTCAGTTCGGCAAAATTTGTTAGACCAACTGATTTTTTCAATTGCCAAATAAGCATTGTCAATTGCAGATTCTAAAGAATCGCCTAACGAAGTGACTCCTAAAACACGTCCACCATTAGACAAAATTTTTCCATCAGATTTTTTTGTACCAGCATGAAAAACATTAGTATCATTTGGAATAGAGTCAAATCCAGTAATTTCATCATTTGTAGAATATGATCCAGGATAACCATCAGATGCTAAAACAACACATACAGCAAATTGATCTTTCCAAGAAAGAGAAGGTAACGAGGACAACGTTCCATCAACACTTGCAACAAAATAATCATACAAATCAAAATTCATTCTCATCGTAATAGGTTGACATTCAGGATCACCCATACGAACATTATATTCTAAGACATACGGTTTGTCATCTTTTATCATTATTCCAGCATACAAAAATCCCTTAAAGAAAATCCCTTCATTTTTCATTGCATGAATAGTTTTTTCAATTACTTCTTCTTGGATCTTTTTTGCCAAGTCATTAGTGATAATAGGGGTTGGAGAGTAGGCACCCATTCCACCAGTATTAGGGCCTTTATCGTCATCAAAAATTCTCTTGTGATCTTGACTAGAAGCCATCGGAAGTGCCACATTTCCATCAGATAAAGCGATGTATGATGCTTCAATTCCATCAATTCTCTCTTCAATTATAATTTTATTTCCTGCATCACCAAATGTTTTTTTAACCAAAATAGTTTGTATTGCAGAAATAGCCTCATCATTACCATTACAAACAATTACACCTTTTCCAGCAGCCAATCCATCAGCTTTTACCACAACATCATAATCAATTGATTTGACATGTTCTTCAGCTTTTTGAGGATCATCAAATATTTCAAATCTGGCAGTTGGGATGTTATTTCTCTTCATGAAGTTTTTTGCCCAAATTTTACTAGATTCAAGTTGTGCAGCTGCTTGTGAAGGTCCAAAAACTTTGAGATTTAATTTATTAAATTTATCAACAATTCCAGCAGCTAAAGGATCCTCAGGACCAACTACGGTGAAACAATTATTTTTTTGTGCAAATTCAGCTAATGCATCTAAATCATTAACATCAAGGGGAACGTTATTTTCAGTGCCGCCATTTCCAGGTGCAGTATAAACAGTTTCAACTTTACTACTTTGAGATAATTTCCAAGATAATGCATGTTCCCTTCCACCAGAACCAATTACAAGAACATTTACCAATAAAAAATATCAATTACTCAATTATATAATCCAATTCTCGAAAAATCTGTTTATGTTTATAATGCCACGTGCATATCAAAATCCAGATGGAATTAAATTCAAAATTTGATGCAAAGGCAATAGAATTAGAAATTAAAGAATATGTTAAATCCATAGATATCGAAAAACTAATTTTTCAATCAGATAAACCTGAAAAAATAAGATTTATCGAAGGACCACCAACAATGAATGGAATTCCTCACGCAGGGCATCTTAGAGGCAGAGTAATCAAGGATTTATGGTATAGGTTTAACACATTACAAGGCAAAAAAATTGAATTTAACGGAGGATGGGACACACAAGGACTTCCAGTAGAATTACAAGTTGAAAAAGAATTAGGAGTGTCAGGTGGAAAAACTGAGGCCATCAAAGAATTTGGAGTAGAGCGAATTGTTTCAGAATGTAAAAAAGTTGTAGAGAAATTTAACAAAACATGGGTAGAAGTAGATAATGCACTTGGAATGTCATTTAATCATGAGAAAGCATATTGGACATTTAAAGATGAATTCATAGAAAGAGAATGGCAGGTCCTCAAAAAAGCATATGAAAATAAAATTTTAGAAGAAGATTTCACAGTTATTGCATATTGTCCAAGTTGTCAAACATCACTTAGTCATGCAGAAGTAAATCAGGGATATGAAGAAGTTAAAGATCCATCATTATACTATAAAGTAAAATTAGTAAATGAAGATGCATTTTTGATTGTATGGACTACAATGCCATTTACACTTGTTACAGATGCAATGGTTGGATTAAATCCTAATGAGGACTACGCATATGTCAAAGTTGAAAATGAAACATGGGTTGTAGGAAAAACACGATTAGAAGAATTTATGTCAGAAGTTAAAATTGAGAAACATGAAATTCAAAAAATTGCCAAAGGATCAGAATTTGAAGGAAAAAAATACATCCACCCATTATTAGATTCAATACCAGAATTAAAAGAATATTCAAAATTAGATAATTATCATGTTGCAGTATCAGAATCATTTGTTGATGCAAGTACAGGTAGTGGATTAGTACATCTATCACCAGCAAATGGAGAAGAAGATATCAAAATTGCCAATAA
Source organism: uncultured Nitrosopumilaceae archaeon (assembly GCA_937897875.1). Taxonomy (GTDB): domain Archaea; phylum Thermoproteota; class Nitrososphaeria; order Nitrososphaerales; family Nitrosopumilaceae; genus Nitrosopumilus. The sequence continues at coordinate 11,313 of CALCPD010000050.1, read as the reverse complement.
AAGAAAAGTGAAAATATTTAGTCCAATAAATGATGAAGTAAAATTCACAAATCAAGCAGGGAAATATGAAGGAATGTTTGTCAGAGATGCAGATAGACCAATCGTAGAGGATCTAAAAGAATGTCAAGCATTAGTCAAAATTGGAAAAATTAAGCACAAATATCCACTTTGTTGGAGATCTCACCATCCAATTGTATGGCTTGCAAGAAGAGGATGGTTTTACAAATTAGATAGATTAGATAACAAAGCAATTGATGCAGCAGAAAGTGTAGAATACTTTTTTGAACAACCAAAAAATAGATTTTTAGGAATTATTAAAGAAAGACATCCATGGTGTATTTCACGAGAAAGAATTTGGGGTTGTCCATTACCAGTATGGAGCTGTGAAGATTGTGGTGAAAAAAATTGGTTTTTTTCAAGACAAGAAATTGTAGAATCTGCAGATAAATTACCAGATGGACCAGACTTTGAATTACATAGACCGTGGATTGATAACATCACAGTAAAATGTAAAAAATGTAGTAGTGTAAAAACAAAAAGAGAAGAATACGTTTTAGATACATGGCACAACAGTGGTTCTGCACCATATTCATCATTAACAAATGAAGAGTATGAAAAAGAAATTCCTGCACCGTTCTTTACAGAAGGAATTGATCAAACAAGAGGGTGGGCATACACATTACTAATTGAAAATGTAATTCTCAACAATAGCGCAACACCACCATACAAATCATTTTTGTTTCAAGGTCATGTACTTGATGAAAAAGGTGGAAAAATGAGTAAAAGTAAAGGAAATGTTTTGGAAGGTGCAGAGTTATTAGAAAAATATCCAGTAGATTTGATACGATTCTATTTCATGTGGAAAGCAAGTCCAATTGAGCCACTTAGTTTCAGCACTGAGGAATTAATGTCAAGACCATATCAAGTTATCAACACATTATTCAACTTGCATCTTTATTTTAAGCAAAATAGTCAATACGATAATTTTGATAATACGAATACACTAGAATGGGCCAAAAGCAATAATTCTTTAACATCACCAGATATCTGGTTACTTTCAAAGCTTCAAAAATTAATTCGAAAAATTACAGAAAAAAATCAGACATGTAAATTTCACGAAGGGGCAAAAGCAATGGATGATTTCATCATCAATAACCTCAGTCAAATATACATTCCAATTACTAGAGGGGAGTTATGGGATGAATCTGACGAGAAGAAAAATAGACGTCTTGCAATTTATGCAGTACTAAATGAAGTACTCAAAACACTAGATATTTTGATTCATCCATTTTGTCCATTTACAAGTGAGCATCTATACCAAACTGTGTTTGAGGGAGAAGAAAGTATCCTATTAGACAAATGGCCTCAATACAAGGAATCATTGGTAAATGAGCAAATTGAAGAATCATTTGATATTATGAAAGATGTTGTATCAATTTCATCTGCAGCGAGAATGAAAGGGAAATTAAAAAGAAGATGGCCATTAAATGAAGCTAAGATTTGTGTTAAGAAAGATCAAAAAATAAAATTAGAATCATTATCGAATTTATTAAAATCACAACTCAATGTTGAAAAATTCAATATTGTTGAAACAGAAAAGGAAAGTGGTTTAGAACAATTATTAGAATTAAAAGAATTAGGATTACCAGTAAAACCAACATTAGAATTAGAGAGAAAGAAAATAGGTCCAAAAGCAAAACAGCATATGGGTAAATTGGTAAATGCATTTTCAGAAACAAACCCACAGGAAATCATTTCATCAATACAAAAAGATGGAAAATATGATTTTAAAATAGATAATGAAATAATTTCATTAGACAAAGAAGATTTTATCATAGATTTTGATTCAGAAGATAATTTTGCGGCAGCAAAAAGAGATGGGTTCATAGTATTCATTTCAACATTAAGAAATAAAGAAATGATGGCAAAAGGATTGGTAAAAGACATTGCAAGAAGACTACAAACTCTACGAAAAGAAAAAGGATACAATCCAACTGATGTATTAGAAGTAGCATCAATTTTAGAATTAGACAGTGAGTCATTAGAAATGATTAAAGAAAAAAAGGAAGAATTGGCATTTTTAGTAAGAGTAAAAAAAGTGAATTTTGAAAAATCATGTAAAGAGTACAAAGAAGATGATATTGACGGTCAAAAAATCAAAATATCAGTAGAATAGAATTTAATGTAATATTTTTATTATAATCATTTCATACATAAAGAAATGTCTGATTCAAACCCAAACGTTGTTGGAATTAACGTTCTAAAACAAAACGGCCTAGATGTTGATGAGTTAGTAAAGGAATTAATTCAAAATGCTGCTGTCGAATTTACAGCATACTATTACTTTACAAATCTCAGAGCACACTGCACAGGCATGGAAGGAGAAGGACTCAAAGGGATTATTGAGGATGCAAGATTAGAGGACCTCAGTCACTTTGAAGCATGCCTGGAAAGAATCTATCAGTTAGGAGGAATTCTTCCAAACGATGCAACAGAATTTATCAAAATTTCAGGTTGTGAATTCTTACAACTTCCAACAAATCCAACAGATCACAAAGCAATTCTAGAAAAATGTCTAAAAGCAGAACAAGGTGCAATTGTTAATTGGAATAAAATTTGTCAAATGACATTTGGAAAAGATCCAGTTACATATGATATTGCAAAAGATATTCTTGCTGAAGAAATTGAACATGAGTCATGGTTCTTAGAGTTAATCTACGGAAGACCATCAGGACACATGAGAAGAAAGTATTCTGGAGAAAGACCACATACGGGCAAACATTCTAGAGCATTAGATATGGCATAAATGCCAAATCATTTTCTTTTTATCAAAATTTAGTTGATTTTATTCATGACAAGGTGTGAAGAAGCTTTGTTTTATTACGGTTAAATAGAAAATTACATAGTTAAATCATGGTAAAACAGATTAGTCTAGATGCCTGGCAAATTCAACAATTAACAGATCTATTAAAAAAAGGATCAGATATTGTAGCCAAAACAAACAGACCAATTATTTTGTACAGACAAACTTTAGATGAAGAAGATGAATCATATGAAGAAATTGTATGTAGTTTAACCAACGGATACGTAATTGAACAAATGGTTACATCAGGAGGAATACTAGTTCCAAGTTTCCATCAACAATTTGTTTTCAGAATTGAGGAATATCCACAAGAATTATTGAGAAAAAGTAAAGATCGCTTTTTAGAAATGATTGATTTTCTTCAAGACCAATTAAAATAGCCTCATAGTTAATAAAGACCATAAAATTCATCTCACTTGCATGCAACTATTAGAATTTCAAGCAAAAGAACTTTTTAGAGAATATGGAATTAGTCTACTTGACAGTATATCATCAACAAATATTGAAGATGGAAGAAAACATGCAAAAGAATTAGGATACCCATTTGTAATTAAAATTCAAGTACCCGTAGGAGGCAGAGGTAAAGCAGGAGGCATTCAAAAATGTCAAAATGATGATGAATTTGATATTAAATATCCACAAGTAATGGATTTAGAAATTAAAGGTGAAAAAGCAAGAGCAATTTTACTAGAAAAAATGGCAGATATTAAAAAAGAATTGTATTTATCCATATTTCTAAATCGCTCAAAAAGATGCTATACAATTATCGCATCAGCAGAAGGAGGAGTGGAAATTGAATCAGTTAAAAATCAAATTATCAAAGAAATAGGATTAGGGGATGTCTCAGATGAAGTTGCAAATGAAGTTGCAAAAGAAATGGGGTTAGAAGGAATTACAGCTCAAGGAGTTGCAGACACATTGAAAAAATTATCAAAATTAACAATTGAAAAAGAAGCTGAACTAGTAGAAATTAATCCACTTGCAATTATGCAAGATGACACAGTGATGGCATTAGACGGGAAATTTGTAACTGATGATAATGCAAATTTTAGACATGATGAATTACTAAAATATCAAGAAAAAACAGAGATAGAAAAACAAGCAGAAAAAAGTGGATTTTCATTAGTAGAACTAGATGGAGATATAGCAGTTGTAGGTAATGGTGCAGGACTTGTAATGTCATCACTAGATATGTTATCAGACAACGGTGGAAAACCAGCATGTTTTCTTGATGTTGGTGGCGGTGCAACTACAGAATCAGTTTATGAAGCATTAACTTTGATCAGTAAATTGGATAGAGTAAAAGGAATTTTAGTTAATCTCTATGGAGGAATTGTAAAAACCACAGTTGTTGCAGAAGCATTTCTTAAAGCATACGAAAATAATCTAATTGACATACCAGTATTTTGTAGACTAAAAGGTACAGAGTCAGAAAAAGCAAAAGAAATGCTACAAGGTTCTAGAACTAACATATTTGATTCAGTAGAAGAAGCAATTAATGCAGCAGTAATGGGAGTAAAAAAATGACAGATATTTTTGAATTACTAAAAGGAAAACCAGAAGATTCAGATTATGAGAAAAAAGGAGTAATAGTCCAAGGCATTACAGGCTCATATGGCTCAATTCATGCAAAACAAATGATAGCATATGGAACCAATGTTGTTGCCGGAGTTACTCCAAATAAGGGAGGCCAAAAATTTGAAGGAACAGTTCCAATATACAATACAATGCAAGAAGCAGTAGATGCAACAAATGCAAAAATTTCAATTATTTTTGTTCCAGCAAAATTCTTCTTATCAGCTGCAAAAGATGCATTAAATTCTGGAATTAAGTTACTTGTTGCAATTCCAGAGCACGTACCAATTAGAGATACCATGGAAGCATTAGATTTAGCAAAACAAAAAGGTGCAGTGATTATTGGACCTAACACACCAGGAATAATGATTCCAGAATTAATTAAAATTGGAATTATGCCACCAATGCCTTTCAAAGCAGGTAAAATAGCAGTATTATCAAAAAGTGGAACATTACTTTATGAAATTTCAGATGCACTAACTAATGCTGGATTTGGTCAATCCATTACAATCGGTATTGGAGGAGATCCAGTTAATGGTACTAGATTAATTGATGCATTTGAAATGGTGAAAGACATACCAGATTTAGAAGGATTAGTAATAGTTGGAGAAATAGGTGGAGATTCCGAAGAGATGCTAGCCCAAAAAATTATCGATTTAGGATTTAACAAACCATCAGTTGCATATATCGCAGGAAGAGCAGCACCAAAGGAAAAACGAATGGGACATGCAGGTGCAATTGTAATGGGAACCTATGGATCAGCAGAATCTAAAGTATCCATGTTTAACAAGGCCAACATTCCAGTAGCAAAAAGACCAGCTGAAGTACCAGTTTTACTAGCAGGAAAAATGGAAAAATAGATTAAATTAAAAGGAAGAGATTGAGGAGAGAATTAAATGCCAATTACAGACCCTGAAAAGAAACGAATTGCACAACAAGCACGATTAGTTATGAGAATCTGCTTCAAATGTGGATGTAGAAATGATGTAGGGGCTACAAGATGCAGAAAATGTAGAAATCCATACTTGAGATTAAAGAACAGAAATCTCGGCGTAAAGAAATAGAATTAAGAAAGCATTAATCTTTCACGATATTCTCGAATTGCATATTTTAAAGCAGATTCATTATTTTGAATAAAAGATTTAGCATCATTAGGATCATCTATTTCCTCAAGAGACAGTTGTAGATCATCAGGCAATTCATCATTCATTTGAAATAATATTTTACCAGCAGCAATGTATTGACCAAGATTATTTGCAGAATCAAATGCCAAAGTCATTCTATCAATTATGGAATCAAATTCTTTTAAAGATATGAATAATATTTTCATGGTTAATACAAAAAGGTTAGGTAATTACAAAATATCAAAAAACTAAAGATAGAAAACAAGGTATTATGACAAATAATTTGGACTGGTCGTCTAGTTTGGTTTGGATGACGCACTCACACTGCGTAAGGAAGAAATTCCCGCAAAGGTCGTGGGTTCAAATCCCATCCGGTCCATTTCAATTATTCTATTTTATTAATCAAATATTTACAAACAATGAAAATTCAAAATAACTATATGACATGAGGAATTAATTAAAAAAATGTCACTGTACAACCACATTCCAATTAATTTCAAACAAGCTGAATTAATTGAAAAAGATAATGCACATTTTTACCAAACACCAACTGGAGAAATTTATCCATCAATTACAACAATACTACATGAAACAATGGCTAATGAAAAAAAAGAAAGTTTACAAAATTGGAAAGAACAAGAAATAGCATCAGATTATATCACTCAAGAGGCTGCAACCATAGGTACAGAAACTCACAAATTAATTGAAAATCACATTAACGAAGTTAGACAAACAGATGATGTTAGATTACTTTCAGTCGCACATTTTAACAATTTAATTCCATTTTTACAAAAAATCAACAATGTTCACGGCACAGAACTAAGACTGTATAGTAATGCAATGAAACTAGCAGGAACCTCAGATTGCATAGCAAGTTACGATGGGGAATTATCAATTATAGATTACAAAACAAAAAGGAGTAATCAAAAAGAAGAATGGATGACAGATCATTTTATTCAAGGTACAGCATATGCACAAATGTTTAAAGAATTAACAGGAATTGAAGCTAAACAAGTTGTTATTTTGGTAAGTAGTGAAAAAAATTCAAGAATGGAATTTGTGAAAAATACTGAAGATTACAAAGATTTACTGACTCAAAGATTAAATCAATATTATGATATTTTAGAATAAGAAGAAAAACTAGTATGAAAGAATAATAAATTATTTAAAGAACATTGAAAGGATATAGTTTGATATGAATACAAAAATGAATACAGTAGCAATAGCATCAATTATAGCAATACTAGGAATAATGATGGTCCCAAACACTGCAGTAGCAGAAACAAATCAAAACGACATTAGTGTTAAACCAATAAATGAGAAATTTAGTTTAGAAACTACAATTACCACTCTTACTGTTCCAGAAAATAACAAATTACCATGGGGAACAGTATACGGATCAGCATCAGATGTTGCTGAAAGGTATCCAGTAATCATTCAGTTTTACAAAGGAGACGAGCAAGTACACATAGCACAAATAGATACCAAAGGAGACGGCTCCTATGAATACAAATTCAGAGTTAGAAACCTAGATCAAAGTACAGGAGAATTCAAAGACATATTTCATGGAGAATACATGGTAAAAATATTCAAAGTGATTCCAAATACCAATCCAATAGCATAAACTGAAAATCAGTTAATTGAATCTCAGAAAATATAGTACATAGAATCATATACTAAGTATTAATCAAAACATCTAGAAAATGAGTAAAAATTTTTGGCACGATATAGAAACAGGAACAGATGTTCCTGAAATAATCAACGTAATTGTTGAAATCCCAAAGGGTTCAATGAACAAATACGAATACGATAAAAAACATAACTTAATAAAATTAGATAGAGTACTATTTTCGCCATTTCACTATCCAGGAGATTATGGATTAATCCCACAGACATTATCGGAAGATGGAGATCCACTTGATGCATTAGTACTAGTTACAAATCCAACATATCCAGGTATTTTAATAGAATCTAGACCCATAGGATTACTTCAAATGAAAGACGATGGAGAACCAGATGATAAAATAATTTGTGTTTCAACTAATGATCCTAGATATCTACATACATCAGATATTGAAAATATTGAAGATCACTACCGCTCAGAAATTGCTCACTTTTTCCAAGTCTACAAAGAATTAGAAGGAAAAAAAGTTGAGATACTAGGATGGAAAGATGCAAAAGAGGCAAAAAAAGTTGTCATCGAATCAATTAAGAGATACAAAGAAACTTTGAAAAAATATTAAAATGCAAACAGATTGTCAACATTTTCTACAAAAAAAAGAAAACATATCACCTAATTCAAAAAATTGTGAAGAATGTGAAAAAGAACACATGCCCACAGTAGCACTTCGAATGTGTCTCACATGTGGACATGTAGGTTGTTGTGATTCATCAATTGGAAAGCATGCAACAAAACATTTTGAAGAAACAGGTCATCCAGTAATGAAGGCAATACCAGAAGACATATGGAAATGGTGTTACATACATGAACAATATTATTAATTACAAGTAGACAAAAATCCATAAAATTTTAAATTAAATTATGAATACTTTTATGCTTAATTTGCATAAATATTGGGATGATTCATCAGAATAAAACACGTAAAGGAGAATACAACTGATGTCAAAGGCATATGTAATGATGAATTGTAATCTAGGCGAAGAGAAATCAGTCATAGAATCATTAGAAAAAATAGTCGGAATAAAAGAAGCTCACGGTACATTAGGGTTATACGACATTGTAGCACAAATTGAGTGTACAACAGATGAAAAGATTCAAGAAATAGTCACACAGAAAATTCGAAAAATACCAAAAATTCAATCAAGTATGACATTAACGAGTTCAGAATCAGGGGAACTGTTTCAAATATCAGAAAAATTAGTGGGTGCAATGTTAGGTAAAAACAACAGTCAGGCATATGTAGTATTTCATTGTGAAAAAAATCAAGAATACCCCACATTAAAAAATCTCTGTAAAATACCAGAAGTAAAAGAAGCAGACGTAGTTTTTGGGTATTATGATGTAGTTTGTAGAATTGAATCATCCAGCGAAGAAGTTTTACAAGATGTTATCACTAGAGCAATCAGAGGATTACCAAATCTAAAAACAAGTATGACATTGAACATAATTAAAGAACAAGAAACATGACTCAAAAAAATAATTAAAAACAGATGTGAAAAAGATATTCACTTTTTAATAGTTAAAAATAGAAAAAATCATGGCAGAATACCAACTAGGTACATGGGATTTATCAGAATTAGCAAAGAATCCAAAAAATCCAGCATTTCAGAAACAAATTAGAGATTTAGAAAATCTAGCAAAAAAATTTGAAAAAAATAAATCAAAATTAAAATCAAATATGACATCTAACCAATTTAAAATAATTTTAGAGCAAGTTGAAGAAATTTCACATAAAATGAGTAAAATTGGAGGATATGCATCATTGTCATATTCATCAGATACCCAATCAGATGAAGCAACATCATTAATGACTCAGATGTCAAAATTAGGCTCAGAAATTTCAAATAAAATTTTATTTTTTGATTTGTGGTGGAAAACACAAGTCGATGAAAAAAATGCAAAACGATTGATGAAAGATACTGGTGAGCTAAAAGAATACTTAACATACAAAAGATTATTTGCAAAATATGCATTAAGTGAATCAGAAGAAAAAATTATCAACACATTAGATGTTACAGGAATTTCTGCACTAGTAAAATTGTATGATAAAATAACTAATGTGTATGAATATAAAATGAAAGTTGGCAATAGAACAAAAACAATGACAAGAGAGGAACTAACAAATTATGTTAGAAGTACTAATCCAAAAATCAGAGAAACAGCTTACAAAACAATTCTGAACAAATATACAGAAAATAAAGGCGTAATTGGAGAAATTTATCAAAATATTGTTCTTAATTGGAAAGATGAAGGAATAGAACTCAGAGGATACAAAAGTCCAATATCAATGAGAAATATTGCAAATGATGTAGATGATAAAACAATAGAATCACTTCTTTCAATTTGTAGAAAAAATTCAACAGTATTTCAAAAATTTTTCCTTCAAAAAGCAAAGATGCTAAATATGAAAAAATTACAAAGATACGATCTATATGCACCAGCAGCATCAAAAATTAAAGAAAAAAATTACTCATATAATCAATCTGTAAAATTAGTCTTTGAATCATTGGGAAAATTCAGCAGTACTTTAGAAGAGTATGCCAGAAAGGTATTCAATGAAAAACACATAGATTCATCAGTCAGACCAGGAAAAAGAGATGGTGCATTTTGTAGTACACTTACTCCAAAAATCACACCATATGTTTTAGTCAATTTTACAGGTAAATCAAGAGACGTATTCACATTAGCACATGAATTAGGCCATGCAGTTCATAGTCAAGCAGCACAAAATAGATCAATTCTGGTACAAGATGCACCACTACCTCTAGCAGAAACAGCATCCACATTCTCAGAACTCCTACTATACGATAATTTATCAGATAAGATATCAGATGATCAAAAAAAGATAATGTTAGCTGAAAAAATTGATGATTTGTATGCCACAATACTTAGACAGTCATTTTTTACAATTTTTGAAATTGATGCACATAATCAAATTAGTAAAGGCACCACAATAGATGAAATCTCAAAAACATATTTACAAAATTTGAAAGAGCAATTTGGAAATTCTGTCAATCTTTCAGAAGATTTCGGAATTGAATGGAGTTGTATTCCACATTTTTACCACACTCCATTTTACTGCTATGCATATTCATTTGGGAATTTGTTAGCATTGTCACTATTTCAAAGATATAAAAAAGAAGGAAATGATTTTGTTAAATCATACATAGATATCTTAGCTGCAGGAGGATCAAAAAAACCTGAAAAATTATTATCAGAGCATGGATTCGACATCAGATCACCTAAATTTTGGCAAGAAGGTTTTGATTATGTTAATCAACAAGTTAAAACTTTGTCATCCCTAAACTAATTTTCAAGTTAAAAATATTTTTAGTAAAATAGGAAATTAATCATCATTGTTTTTTTGAGATGGAATGTGATTATCAATTATTTTAGTTACATCCAAAATAAGAGAGTCTTTAATTTTTTTCAATGATGCTTCAGGATTTTCAGATTGAGAAATTAAATGATCAAGTTGATCCAGTATTGCATATTGAACTCGAGATATCAATAATTCAGAAATACTTTTTTCACTGGTAAAATCAACTTCAGTGATATTTACTGCCTGATTAGCCATTTGAAAAGTAAAAGATGAAGAATAACCACCTCTACTAAATGCAATATCTCTAAGGACTAATTTTTTTACTTCATCAGGATTTCCCATTCCAGATCTGGCAACCATGTCATTTAATTGATCTAAAATAGCATATTGAACTCTAGTTTGTAATAATTCAGGAATAGTTTTTGCATTTTCTATTTCAGTGATACTGACTTTTTCATTACCAATTGTGATGAATTTATTCATAATCACAATTACAATTATTTTATGTATAAAGTATTTCCAAAAATTAATTTTTGAGTGGTTTAGAATAATGGGGCCGACAGTCCAACGCATGGACTGCCGGCTTGTTCCCCGAACGGTTTGAATTCGATGTCAATTGTTCACCAGAAATATATCATTTAAAGGTTTGAAGTTATTTGAGGTCTAATTTAGGAGGCTTGAGTTTTCTAATAGTACCCAATAAAATTCCAATAGTGATCCCCAATTGATAAAGAAAATACAACAAAAC
>CALCPD010000049.1 GCA_937897875.1 uncultured Nitrosopumilaceae archaeon | reverse complement strand
TGAATTAGTGCCATGCCTGTAACTAGATTTCTCAAAAAACAGTATATAATTTGTTACATACTAACCCCCGTGTGGATTTTAGTAGATAGTCGTGACGGGTTTAAATATCAAAACTGATCGATTAGATCGCATGAGTATATCTGATAAAACAAAAAAATCTTTAGAAAAAATTGGGCTTACTAGTTATGAAATTAGAACATTTTCTGCATTATTGAAATCTGGAGAGATGACAGCGTCTGATCTTAGTCAAAAATCAGGTGTTCCATATTCGAAAATCTATGAAGTATTAGGAACTTTAGAAGATAAAGGATGGATCGGTTCAGATGATTCAAGACCAACAAAATATTTTGCAAAATCACCATCAACAGGAGTAGAAAGTACAAAACAAAAAATGCAAAGTGATTTTTTAGAAAATCAAAATATTATTTTAAATGAATTAGTTCCTTTATATGAAAAAAGTGGAACAAGTGAGAGACCAGACATATGGGTACTTTCTGGAGCAGTAAACATTACTGCAAAAATTTTAGAGATGGTAGATAGTTGTAGAGAAGAAGTAATGATCACATTACCTGAAGCTGGTGTAGAGTTAGTTAAACAAGCATTACCAAAGTTAAGAGCGCTACATGATAAAGGGGTTAAAATTACAATTCTAACGTCAGATAAGATAGACAAAGAATCTGTTACTTCGATCAAAAGAGTTGCCGAAGTTAAAATGAAGAAAGGTTTGTTTGGTGGTGGGATAATTTCTGACAAAAGATATGTGGTTATATTATTAGGTCCAGAAATTGCTGCTGAAAATTCTTCAGAAGTAATTGCAATTTGGGCAGATCATATAGGTTTAGCAGGATTTGCACGTCAATATTTTGAATATTTATTAAAAGATTCAAAGAAGGTATAGTCATGGATATACTCAAAGAAGAAACACTATTTGTTGGAACTGCAGAAGCAGAACATGTTGAAATGTATCTTAAAGCTATTTGGCACATAAGAGAAAGAGGAGAAGATGTAAAAATTAGTACAATTGCAAAAATGCTCAACATAAGACAACCAAGTGTAGTTCAAATGTTAAAAAAATTAAATATTAAAAATCTTGTTGAATACAACAAAGCAGGAGTAAATCTTACAGAAGAAGGTGAAAGAATTGGTTCTAGTATGATGAGAAATAGTAGATTATTGGAAGTTTTGATGGATAGTGCATTAAAAGTAGCAATTGATGAAGAAATGGTATGTGGAATTGAACATCATATGAATAAACAGTTCACTGATGCATTATGTACAATGTTAGGACATCCTAGAAAATGTCCACATACTCATGATATTCCAAAAGGCGAATGTTGTAAATAAATAACATCCCAAAAGATATATCAGATTAGGAATTAGATTTAACATGGCATGTTTCTGTGGTTGTGAAACTTATGTGAAAAATGAAGATGGTTTCAAAATTGCATGTGTGAAATGTGAACATGGACCTCAAAATCATGATGATGCATTTAGAGATGCTGCAAGAAAGAATGAATCACAAAGTCAAAAACGTGATGCAGATTTCGGATAGAAAATTATTCTCCAATAATTTTAACTAAAACTCTTTTTGATCTTTTACCATCAAATTCTCCATAGAAAATTTGTTCCCATGGACCAAAATCTAATTGTCCATGTGTTATTGCAACTACAACTTCTCTTCCCATAATCTGTCTTTTTAGATGAGCATCTGCATTATCTTCACCGGTATTGTTATGATCATATTGTTCAACTGGTTCATGTGGTGCTAATTCTTCTAACCATTTTTCATAATCGTGATGTAATCCGCTTTCATTATCATTAATGAAAACACTTGCAGTGATATGCATTGCATTAACAAGACATAACCCCTCCTGAATTTTACTTTTTGAAACTAATTTTGATATATCTGAAGTGATGTTAACAAATCCTCTTCGTTTTTTCACTTGAAAAGTTAGATATTCAGTTAAGAATTTCATATGATTACAAGATAGATCAAGCATTAAAATCATAAGGCAGGCTCAGTTCTCAAGATCCTCATCATTAGTCAGAAGGATAGAATCATCATAGCCAGCAAGCCAAATTTTAAGGATATTCCTATTGAGTCTTTCAAGAAGCTTGATAAATGGCGAATAGTTAGTCAAGCAAAATGGTCACAATTAGCACTCCAGCAACATTGGAAAGTTTTAGAAGATTTATCATATCTAGTACTTGTAAATCATATGCACCAAGAAGTTATTTGGAGGATTCAGAAGTATTTGCAGAAAGAGAAGATAATTTGGGTGCAATATACGTTGAAGCTGCAGATAAAGTAACATTAAAAAAAATTAGAGATATTACATTTATGAACGCAAGAGATGTTCTCGGAATAATTTATAATTCAAAAAGTGGAAACACGTCTCTAAAATGGCGACAAACAAGAAGAATGGAAGGTAAAGTAACAGGCGAAGCTTCTCCAAATTCTTTAACAAACTTAGCAGAATCTGGAGTTCTTACTTTAGATTGGGTTGAAAATTATCTAAAGAAAAAATCACAAGAAGAAAAAACTACTGATACAACAAACTAAACACTTTACTTTTTGTAAATTATAACAATATCATGATTACAAAAACAATTGATGAAAATTTAATTTCAGTTATTCCAGAAGACTCAGAAGATTTATTGAATTTACGACGTATAATTAAAGAAAATGATAAGGTGATTGGAGATACCACAAGAGTTCTAAAACAAGATAAGGAATATGCTAGACCAGATAAAGGTGAAAGAATAAAAATTAGAATTGCACTAACTGTTGAAAAAATTTCTCTGGATGAAGTTCTAGACAAGTTAAGAATTGGAGGAGTAATTTCTGAGTCAAGTAATGAATCAGTACCACATGGTTCACATCATTCATTTATTCTACAACTTAATGATGGAATAACAATATCAAAGAAAAAATGGTTACCTGTTGAAAAAAAACTTTTGAAATCAAGTAATAATCAAACAAGTTTTGTTTTAATTGCAATAGATACTGCAGATTGTGGAATTGCAAGATTAAGAGGTACGCATTTAGAATTTATGCCAAATATTTACTCAGGTTCTGGTGGTAAAAGATACAAAACTAGTTTTAATATTGAAAAGTTTTTTGAGCATGTGCATCAAGCAATAACGTCTATTTTCAAAGAAGAAGATATGATAGTAATTTTTGGTCCTGGTGAAACAAAGAAAAGATTTGCAAATCATTTACAAAAATCACAAAAATATAAAATTCAAGTTGTTGATGGAATTGATTCAGGAGGGGAAGATGGAATTTATACATTCACAAAATCTCAAACAATGCATGAAATAATGTCAGATAGTAAGTTATCAAAAGCTGCATCAATAATTGATGAAATAATGATTCTTGCAAACAAAAAAAGTAAAAAATTTACAATGGGATATAGTGAAACTTTGAATGCAAATCAATTGGGAGCAGTAGAGTCAATAGTATTTTCAGATAAAATAATTCAAGATAATAATGAGCAAGAAATAATGGATTTTTTAAATGATGTTGAAAATAAAGGAGTTAAAATTTACAGTGTTGATTCATCTACAGATATTGGATTAAGAGTTACAGGGTTAGGTGGAATAGTTTCTTTATTACGATATTCTCTAGAAACTTAGTTGGTTGATTCAATTAACCAGTTTAGATATGATTTATTGATTGAAGTAACATCAATTTCTGCTATTTCTGGAACATCATATGGATGGGTTTCTGCAATTACTTTTTTGAGTTTAGTTTTATTTTTAGTTACAGTTTTGAATATTGCAATATATTCTGGTGAATTTTGAATTTTCCCATTCCAGGAATAAATAGAATCAATTTTTGAAATATTTACACATGCTATTATCTTATTTTTTATAAGATCATTTGAAATTTTTGAAATTGATTTTTTATTAGGATATGTAGAGATGATTAATACAGGTTTCATAGTAACCGATAAATGCCCGTACTTTAAAAAATTAACAATTAGTTTGGAACTTGATTTTATTACTGAAAATGCGATAATCTACGTCTTAATGGCTTGGGTAGCTATTTTCATAACCGCAAAAGCTCTAAAATTAGAAAAATATGGTTTTGAAATTAAAGCATATAGTCTCGTTTACAAAAATAAAAGTGTCAATGATGTTTTAATTCGAGTTCTTGGAAGAACAAGAGCGGCAGTATCAGTATTTGCAAATGTTAGTGTAATTGCAGGTTTTATTATGATGGGTTTTGCATTTTGGTTTTTACTAAATAATGTTTCAAACTTTTTTGTTGCGCAATCAGAATTTAATGAATTAACTGTACTAATTCCAGGAATTACTTTAACTTCAGCACCAGCTATTACGTACTTTTTACTTTCAATTCCAATTGTACTTGTAATGCATGAAGGTGGACATGGAATTGTAGCTGCACTTGAAAAAATTAAAATTAAAACAGGTGGTTTTGCAATTTTTATCGCAATGTTTGCAGGATTTGTAGAACCAGATGAAGAAGAATTTGAAAAAGCTAAAAAGATTTCAAAATTAAGAGTAATTGGAGCAGGTGCGACTTCAAATGTATTATTTGCATTAGTATTAGGCGTTGTTCTATTAACAAATCCATTTTTTGCAATGGTAGTTCCTGAACCATTATTGAGTATATTTTATGAATTACCTGAAGGTGTTTTGATACTTTCAATTATAGAAAATTCAGGTGCTGAACAAGCAGGATTACTTGCAAATGATATTATCACTTCAATTAACGGTATACCGATTCTTAGTCCAGCTGATTTTCCTAGTTTGAATCCAGGCGATACAGCTACTGTATCTGTACTTAGAGATGGTCAACCGTTAGACTTTGGATTAACAGTAATGCCAGCACCAGATGATCCTGAAAGAGGGTTAATTGGAATTATGCGAGATAATTCATTTGCATATACACCTGTAATGAATTTCATTGAATGGGATAATCCAACTATCTCAATGTTCTTGTTATGGTTATGGATGATTTCATTTTTCATAGGCATAATCAACATGCTTCCATTACCAATCTTAGATGGTGGAAAATTTATTCATATTATTATTGATAAAAGATTTTCAGATAAAGGAGTTAAAACTGTCATGTGGATAATTTACGCATTCACGTTTATTCTATTTGGGCTCAATATCGCTTTATCATATATGAAATCTGGTTGGTTTACAATCTAAAATTACCTAAAGAATCATTAATGAAAAATAATTATTAAATTTATGACCTGCGACAGATGTGAAAATCAGGCAGCATACACAAGAAAATATTCAGGTGAAAAGCTATGCTCCCAATGTTTTTCAAAATCTATTGTAAAAAAAACTGCTAAAACTATTTCAAAATATAAAATGATTAAACATGATGAATTAGTTGCAGTTGCAGTATCAGGTGGAAAAGATTCCTTAGCATTACTCAAAGTAATTCATCAAATGTCATTAACACATAGTTTTAGAATTAAAGTCATAACAATTGATGAAGGGATTCCAGGATATAGAAATGAAGCATTGGAAATTGTTAAAAAAGTTTGTTTAGAATTAAATGTAGAATATAAAATATATTCTTACAAAGATCTTTTTGATTTAACACTTGATGAAGCATTAGATTTACGAGAAAATGAGAAAACATCATCATGTTCAATGTGTGGAACATTTCGAAGACGTGCAATGGATTATGCTGCAAAAGATATTGGGGCAGATGTAATTGCAACAGGTCATAATTTAGATGATACATTACAAACATTTGTGATAAACATGCTTTCTGGGGATACAACTAAAGTAGGATGGATGAATCCAGATACATCAAAAAATTATTTAAGAAAAATAAAACCATTTTGTGAAATATATGAATCTGAAATTGTATTTTATGCATTCACAAATGATATGCCATTTCAATCAGAACCATGTCCACACATGAATGAAGGGATAAGAACAGACATTAGAGAATTTTTAAATTCATTAGAAAATCAACGAAGTGGAATTAAAAATAATTTGTATCAATCAATTATCAAAGTATCTGAAGTAATGAAAAATTCTAATTCAAATACTAAAGAAAAAACAAATTGTGAAAAATGTGGTAGTGAATGTACAGGTAACGTATGCTCAGTTTGTACTATGGTTTTGAAATTAAAATCAAATCAAACCTAATGCAAATATAACATACCATCTTAGGAAAAATGGTAGTAGGTAGGATTGGGGTGCTAGCCGTGCCCTATTCTGAAACCGGCTATATGCAGAGATCAGCAACTGTTGGGTAAATCTCTAGATGGGTAATTCCCGCTTGGTGTGCGGAAATGAAATCACGCCGAGGCGGGTGGTTGCAGGACTAGAAATATTCGAAGGAATAACTTCTAAGACCGAACTATCGAAAGGGATGAGGTCCGGGAGGGAGCAATCCTAAGGTGGAGCATCCACGCTTCCTCGTCTACGTGGCGGATCTTGTACGCCTTGAAATGGGGCTATTCGTCTAGACTGGAACCAGCGGATCTACTACCTTTATAATTAAAATCAAATTTGCAGGGTTATGGATGGATTAATTTCATTTGGCAATAAAAGAAATTATGAAGATTTTAAAAAACAAATTCCAGTAACAGTTTTACCTCTTTTTGATTCAATTAGAGAATTTTGCTTCAATTTAGGTGAAAATGTATTAGAGGATATTAGAATGCACAGAGTTGTTTTTTGTAAATCAATGACATTTAGATGGTTTCTTGATGTAGAACCAGAAAAAGATGGCGTTAAAATTAAAATTCAAAAAAGTAGAAAAGATCCAATTCAAATTATTCAAATTAAAAAAGATCAACAAATTTCAGAATTTACTGAATTATTCAAAACAGCATATGAAAATATTCATTAATACAAAACATCAAACTTTACAAATTCATTATTAAATTTCTCATTATGAATTTCAACATTTTCAACAATTGCATTTGCAGGACCGTGATGAGCCCATTCCACAAGAATAGAAATATTTTCTTCAGTACCTTCTAAAAGACATTCAACACGACCATCTTGAAGATTTTTTACCCATCCAAAAATATTATTTTGTATAGATTTAGCTTTTAAACTCTGACGGAAAAAAACTCCTTGTACTCTACCAGTTACAAAAAGTCTTACACATTGATTAGACATTGATAGAAAAATTAAGAAACTTGTTAATCAATTTTAGCTTTAAAGAAAAACTACTTTCTTTCTTTAATTCTAGCTCTACCAGTTTTTCTAGCAGCAATACTTCCAACCTTTGCTCCAGGAGGTGCATCTCTAGAAACAGTAGAACTTTGTCCAACGTGTTGGTGACGACCACCACCGTGTGGGTGAACATATGCTGCTTGTGCAACACCTCTGACAATTGGATATTTCTTTCCTTTAGCTTTGAAACTACGCCACTTGTTACCAGCACTCATGAAATGACGTTCAGTTGCACCGCCACCAGCAAGAGTACCTATCATTGCTCTATTTTTTGGATTAAGAGTTGCAAATTTACCAGAAGGAAGTTTAATTGTAACACCATCATCGCCGTGTGAGAAAATTGTTGCATCTGTTCCTGCAGACTTTACTATAGCACCACCGTCTCCAAAATGTCTTTCAATATTACAGACAATAGTACCATCAGGAATATTTTGAACACTGATTACATTTCCTTTTTCAATTTTTGATTTTAAGCCAAATTCTAATGATTCTCCTACTTTAGTTCCAATTACTGCAGGAATAAAGGAAACAGAACCATCTTCAAATCTAACTTTAGATAGAGGTGCTTCTCTTCCACGCTCATGAATTAAATCGATAATTTCACCAGTATGATTTTCTGCTAGTGGAAAACGTGGGTAAGTTGCAGTTTTTCCTACTTTACCAGTAGAAGTCGATCTAAATTGATTGCCTCCACGGCCTCGTCTACGTACTAATGGTCTTTTACCCAAGTTGATCGTTTCCATCCGAAAAGAGAATTTTAAGCTTTGGTATGGATTAGAATATGAAAGAATTACCACAAAGGTATAAAAATTAGATTAGAGGTTCCTTGTATATGAGTCAAAATGCACTTTCTCTCAAAGTTCTTGAGGCATATACAAGAGATGTTGGAAGAGGAGTAGCAAGAATTGATTATGATTCAATGGATACCCTAAATGCCTCAACAGGGGATGTAATTGAAATTAAGGGTAAAAGAAGAACCGTAGCAAAATGTCTTCCGTTATACCCATCTGATGAAGGTAAAGGTATAATCAGAATTGATGGACTTGGTAGAAATAATTCAGGAATAGCTATTGGAGATACAATCTCTGTTAGAAAAATTAAAGCAGTTGCTGCTGAAAAAGTAGTAGTTGCACCATTAGAAGCAATTCCTCCAATAGATGAAAGATATCTTGCTGATGCTTTAGAAAGTGTTCCATTAATCAAAGGAGATAATGTGATGGTTCCATACTTTGGCGGACGTTTAACATTTCAAGTAATTGGTGTTACACCAGCAGCTGATGCAGTTTTGATTACACAAAAAACAGTTTTCCATATTGCAGAAAAAGGAGAAACATTACGTGGTGTTCCTCAAGTTACCTATGAAGACATTGGCGGTATACATAATGAAATTAAAAAAGTAAGAGAAATGATTGAACTTCCATTAAGACATCCCGAAATTTTTGAAAAATTAGGTATTGAAGCTCCAAAAGGTGTTTTACTTTATGGTCCACCAGGTACTGGTAAAACATTACTTGCAAAAGCAGTAGCAAATGAAAGTCAAGCACATTTCATTAGCATATCAGGTCCAGAAATAATGAGTAAATTTTATGGAGAAAGTGAAGCTAGATTAAGAGAAATTTTCAAGGAGGCAAGAGAAAAAGCACCATCAATAATTTTCGTAGATGAAATAGATTCCATTGCTCCAAAAAGAGAAGAAGTTACAGGGGAAGTAGAACGTAGAGTAGTATCACAAATGTTATCATTAATGGATGGGTTAGAAGGTAGAGGAAAAGTAATTGTCATTGCAGCAACAAATAGACCAAATGCAATTGATCCAGCACTTAGAAGACCAGGAAGATTTGACAGAGAAATTGAGATTAAAGTACCAGATAAAAAAGGAAGAAAAGACATTCTTGCAATTCACAGTAGAAACATGCCTTTAGCAGCAGATGATCAAGAATTACCAGTAGATATTGATAAAATTGCTTCAGTTAGCCATGGATATGTTGGTGCAGATTTAGAATATCTCTGTAAAGAGGCAGCAATGAAATGTTTGAGAAGATTATTACCAGAACTAAATTTAGAAGAAGAAAAACTTCCACCTGAAACTTTAGATAAATTAATTGTCAATCATGATGATTTTACAAAAGCATTGATTGAAGTCACTCCATCTGGAATGAGAGAAGTATTCATTGAAAATCCAGACATAAAATGGGAAGAAGTAGGAGGTTTGGAAGATGTTAAACGAGAATTACAAGAAGCTGTAGAATGGCCAATGAAATATCCAGGATTATATGATAAACTAGGACATAGTATGCCAAGAGGCATCTTACTTCATGGTCCAAGTGGAACGGGTAAAACATTACTTGCAAAAGCAGTAGCAACACAAAGTGAAGCAAATTTCATTTCAGTAAGAGGACCAGAATTATTATCCAAATGGGTAGGTGAATCTGAAAGAGGCATTAGAGAAATTTTCAAAAGAGCAAGACAATCAGCTCCTTGTGTAGTATTCTTTGATGAAATTGATTCCATTGCACCAATTAGAGGTGCAGGTGGAGAAACTGCAGTTACTGAAAGAGTTGTCAGTCAATTACTTACAGAATTAGACGGTATGGAAAATATGCATGGAGTTATAGTTTTAGCTGCAACAAATAGAGCAGATATGATTGATCCAGCATTATTAAGACCAGGAAGATTTGATAAAATTATACAAATTCCACTTCCAGATAAAGAAAGTAGAAAGAGTATTTTGAAAATTAATGCTGAGAAAATACCAACAATTACCGAAGCAAGTGATCCAAAACATATTGACTTTGAAAAACTATCAGAAATCACAGATGGACTTAGTGGTGCCGATACAGCATCAATTGCAAATACTGCAGTATCATTAGTAATACATGAATTTTTAGATTCACATCCAGATGTAAAAGATATTGAAAAAGCTAGCATTGATGCCAAAGTAACTATGAAACACTTTGAAGAAGCAGTAAAGAAAGTAAGAGAACAAAAAGACCTCAAGTTAGGTGAAAAACTCGTAGCTTCCTATTACAGGTAGTTTTAATTAAATAGTAAATCTAATTCTCATAAATGTCAGAATATACAGGATATAATGGAAATTCATTAGACTTTCTCAAAAAAAATAAAATTTTAGTTGGAGATTCTGTAAAAATTTTAGGAGATATCACATATTCTGGAATAGTAATGCCAAGATACGAACATAGTGATGACAAACATATTGTTTTAAAATTAAAAAGCGGATACAACATAGGTCTAGAAATTAACAAAATTAAAAAAATTGAGAAAAACCCATCAATTGAGAAAAATATTGAGAAAAATCAAAAAATTGAGAAAAGCAGTGATTTACCAAATATTTTATTATTATCAACGGGAGGTACAATTGCAAGTAAAATTGATTATAGAACAGGTGCTGTTACACCAGTATTAACAGCTGAGGAATTAAATTCATCAGTTCCAGAACTTGGAAAAATTGCAAACATTGACACAAAAGTACTATTTTCAGAATATTCTGAAAACATTATGCCTGAACATTGGTTAAAAATTGCTGAAACAGTAAAAGAATACAGTAAATCAGATTATTCAGGAATAATTATTGCTCATGGAACAGACACTATGCATTATACATCATCATATCTTTCATTTTCATTAGCAGGATTTCCAATTCCAATTGTATTAGTTGGTTCACAAAGATCATCAGATCGTGCATCATCTGATGCGGCATTAAATCTAATTGGAGCAGTAAAATTCCTTACTGAATCTAAAACTAATGGAGTTTACATTGGAATGCATCAAGATGAGAATGATGAAACAATTGCATGTCATATTGGTACTCGTGTAAGAAAAAATCATACTAGTAAAAGAGGAGCATTTCAGACAGTGGGAAACGTTCCAGCATTTTTAATTGTAAATAATAAAATTCATAAAAATATTGAAAAAAAATTTTTTACAACTGATGAATTTGAACCTAAAATAAAAATAAATGAGAAAGTTGCTCTAGTAAAATATCATCCAGGATATAATCCAGATTTGTTAAAAAATATAATAGATTCAGGATACAAAGCAATAATTTTTGAAGGTACGGGACTAGGTCACATTGGAGAAAACATGTATCCGATTGTAAAAATGGCAAATGAAAAAGAAATTTTCATGGGAATGACTTCACAATGTATTGATGGAAGGGTAAGAATGACAGTTTATGAAAGTGGTAGGGATCTATTAAATTTAGGAATTATTCCACTTGAAAATATGATTCCAGAAATTGCAGTGGTTAAAGCAATGTGGGTAACAGGGAATACTGAAAAATATGATGAAATTAAAGAAAACATGCTTAAGCAGATTGCATCAGAATTTACAACGTGATCAGGTAATAAAATGGAAAAATTTTCAATTAAAGATGTAGGCGTAAAAGTAGGCTTAGAAATTCATCAACAGCTTGAAACTAATAAAAAATTATTTTGTAATTGTACTCCAATTGAATCAGAAGACTATTCAATTAAATTTCAAAGAAAGTTACGAGCTTCTAAAAGTGAATTAGGTGAATTTGACCCTGCTGCACTTTTTGAAAGCACTAAATCAAAAACTATCATGTATTATGCAAATGAAGAAAGTAGTTGTTTAGTTGAACAAGATGAAGAACCACCTCACGAATTAGATGAAGATGCAAGAAGAATTGCATTAATTATTGCTGCTGCATTAAAATCAAATATTTTTAGTGAAATTTATCCAATGAGAAAAACAGTAATTGATGGTTCAAATACAACTGGATTTCAACGAACAATGCTAATTTCACAAGGTGGATTTTATAATGCAGGAGAAACAAAAATAGGAATTCAGTCAATTTGTTTAGAAGAGGATGCAGCAAAAATTTTAGGAGAAGAAGGAAGTATCAGAAAATTTGGATTAGAACGTTTAGGTGTACCGTTAGTTGAAATTGCAACAGATCCTTTCGAAGTAGATTCAACAGAAATTAAAAAAATTGCATTATCATTAGGAAGAATTTTGAGAAGCACAAAAAAAGTAAAAAGAGGATTAGGATCAATTCGACAAGATGTTAATGTATCAATTAAGGATGGAGGCGGAGTCGTAATTGAAGTTAAAGGAGTTCAACAATTAGATCAATTAGAGAAAGTTGTAGAATATGAAGCAAAAAGACAACATGGATTATTAAAAATTTCAAAAAAAATACAAGAAAGTAATTGGTCATTTAATAATCAAAATAAAAAAGATATTACAGAATTATTTACTAATTGTAAATCAAAAATTATTCAAAGTGCTATAAAGAAAAATCAGAAGATAATAGCTGTTTCTTTTAAAAATATGGCTGGAATATTCGGATATTTACCATATGAGGGCATCAGATTAGGGAAAGAAGTAGCTGAATTAGTGAGATTTTTTGGGATTGGCGGAGTTTTTCATTCAGATGAGTTACCAAACTATGGCATAGAAGAATCAGATTTAGAGAAATTAAAGAATTTTTTACAAATTAATGAAAATGATGCATTTTTAATTTTAGCATCTCCTGAAGAAAAAATTCATACAGTAATTGATCAAATTATCTTAAGAATAGAACATATCAAAAATCACGGTATACCAATTGATACAAGGTTAGCTACTCAATCCGGTGAAACAAAATTTCTCAGACCAAGACCAGGAGCTGCACGAATGTATCCAGAAACAGACATTCCTCCAATAATTATTAACAAAGATGAATTAATAGATGCAGAAAAAAATATTCCAAAATTATGGGATGATTCAATTAAAGAAATAGAAATAAAATATGAAATGAATAAACAACTTGCAGAACAAATTTTTGATTCTAAATATATTGAATTATTTGAAAATATAACGAAAAAAATTAAAACAAATCCAACATTTGTTGCATCAATTCTTTGTTCAACAATTACAAACTTAGAAAGAAAAGGATTAGATTCAAATTTATTAAAAAATGAAAATATTATCAGATTATTTGAATTATTAGAAAAAGGTGAAATTGCAAAAGAATCAATTGAAATAATATTTGAAAATATAATGTCAAAAAAATCAAAAAATGTAGAGGAAGCAATGAAAAATGCTTCAATTGAATCCATTAATGAAGAAGATTTAGACAAAATTATCAAAGATATAGTAAACAAAAATCAAGAAATTATTAAAAATCAAAAAGAGAGAGCAATGGGACCATTAATGGGAATTGTAATGAAAGAACTTAGAGGTAAAGCCTCAGGGGAGATAATTAACAAACTTCTTTTAATAAATATTAAAAAGAAATTAGAAAGTAATTAGGTAAGTGATTAAGATGGAATTTAGAGAAATTTATTGTACAAGTTGTAAAAAAGTAATTGGGCGATATAACATAAAATTTTTCAGTGAAGATAAAATTGCAGAATTAATGAAAACAAGTCATGTAACACATGTTAGAAATGGGCATCAAATTAACATTAGAAAATTTGTAAAAAATTAAATCATTTTAATTTTTTTAATTGCTTCAGAAAGATTTGAAATTCTAAGTAATTTTTGATTAGAGATGTGCTGATTCCAAGGTTGGGAATACAAAATTACTTTTTTATTATTTTCAAGAAATTTTATTGCATTCAAAGGTGAATCATCAATAAATACGTCATAATCTAAATTAGCTTTCATTGGACCATCAATAACTGATACATAATTATCATATGAAATATCATGGTAGTTTAACCAATTTTTGACAAAAGAATTAGTAGATTGTTCTCTAGCAGTTACAATATCAATTTGACCAAGCGTAGAAAGTTTTTTTGTTGTAATCGATAAATTTTCTTCAGTGACAGGTATGGATTTCCAATTTTTCCAACAAGAGCTTAATTCTGAATAAAAATCAAATGGATTAATATCAAATTTCTTCCAAAATTCCCAATCAGTTACTTGATTTTTAGAAATATTAGGTCTAATTGAGTTACTATAATTTAACCAAGAGACAATCACATCTGCAAGAACTCCATCAACATCTAATGCAATTTTCATTTTTATCAATTAATCAGTAGTTTTTTGAAATTCATCTAAAAGATTTTTTTGATGTTTACTAAGTTTTTTAGGAATATTGACAACCATTCTAACATATTGGTCACCTGTTCCACGAGAATTAATATGAGAAACGCCTTTACCTTTTAATTTAATTATTGTATTGGGTTGACTGCCTGATTCAACTTTAATTTTTTCATCTCCTTGTAAAGTAGGCACAATTATTTCACAACCTAATGCAGCATCAATCATGGAGATATCCTGATCATAAAAAATATCCTTTCCATCTCTGTTAAAATATTGGTGAGGTTGTACTTTAACTCGTATTACTAAATCACCATTTATTCCATCAGGAATTTCATTGCCTTCATTAGAAACAATATAATCACCTGAATCTATTCCAGGTGGAATTTCAAAATCTACTTTTTTAGTTCCTTTTACTCTACCTTGTCCTTTACAATTTCCACATGGAGTTTCTATCATTGAACCTTGACCTCTACAAGTAGGACATGGAGCAGCAGTGACAAAAGAAGCAAAGCCCATATTACGAGTTTGTCTTACTTCACCTTGACCATTACATGTTGTACATGTTTTTTTATTAGTACCAGGTTTACAACCAGAACCCTGACAATTATCACATTTGATTTGTTTTTGTAAATTAATTTCCATTTTTTTTCCATGTAATACATCTTCTAATGTTACTGTTGTTTGGTAAAGAAGATCAGATCCACGTTGTTGTTGAGTAAAACCGCCACCTCCACCACCGCGACCAAAGATGGATTCAAAAATATCATTAAAACCGCCACCTCCACCACCGCGACCAAAGATATCATCATTACTATATCTCCCATCTACTCCTTCATGTCCATGTTGATCATAGGTTTGTTTTTTTTCAGAATCTGAAAGAACAGCATATGCTTCAGAAATTTCTTTAAAGTGTTCAGAAGCATCTTTAGATTGATTACGATCAGGATGAAATTTTAGTGCTAATTTCCTATACTGATTCTTTATTTCATCCGAAGAAGAAGTTTTTGTTACTCCTAAAACTTCATAATAATCACGTTTTGCACTCATGAGTTATTTCTCCATTTTAATTACACTATAAATGATTGAATTTGAAAAATTAGTTGGATTTAGTTTCATCAGTTGAGTCTGATTCAGTAGGTTGTCCATCAGCACCTTGTTGTCCATCAGCACCTTGTTGTCCATCAGCACCTTGTTGTCCATCAGCACCTTGTTGTCCATCAGCACCTTGTTGT
>CALCPD010000048.1 GCA_937897875.1 uncultured Nitrosopumilaceae archaeon | reverse complement strand
AAAGTATAAAAAAGATAATCATACAAAATCAAATGAACTAAAAATTGATGTTAAATTATGATGCACCACTGTACAGACCACCATCTGAAGCAAAATCATTAATTTTTCAAGTAACATTAGGTTGTTCATTTAATGAATGTTCATTTTGTGATATGTATAGATCAAAAGAATATTCTGAAAGATCATGGGATGATGTAAAAGCTGAAATTGATATGATGGCGAAATATGTACCAGATACAAGAAGGGTGTTTCTTGCAGATGGTGATGCATTAAATCTTGATTCTGAATATATGATTAAAATTCTAAAATACATTAGAGAAAAATTTGAAAATATTGAAAGAATTTCATGTTATGCAATGCCTATGAATATTTTGAAAAAAACACCTGAAGAATTAAAGAAAATGAATGATGCAGGACTTGATATGTTCTATTTAGGAATTGAAAGTGGTTCAGATATTGTTTTAAAAAAAGTGACTAAAGGAGCTGTTGGAAAAACAATCATCAAATCTGTAAACAAAGCAAAACAAGCAGGTTACATTATGTCATGCATGGTAATTCTAGGTTTAGGTGGAAAAAAATATTCAAAAGAACATATCAAAGGAACAGCAGAAGTGATTAGTGCATGTTCACCAAATTACGTTGGAGCATTAACACTTTATCTAGAAAATGGAATTAAACAAGAATTTATTGACAAGTATGAAGGTGAATTTGTTAAAATAAATGATGATGAAGGATTAGAGGAACTTTATGAATTAGTTAAGCAAATCAATACAGAAGATGAGATTGTATTTAGAGTAAATCATGGTTCAAATGCCTACACTGTAAAAGGTACATTCCCACAAGACAAACAAGAAATGTTAGATAAAGTAGAATGGATGAAAGACCATCCAGAAATCGTGCGTCCTCAAGGAATTAGAGGATTTTAAATCATTATTTTTTTACAATTAAAGTTACAACAATCTCAGTTTGATCATTATCAAGATCATCATCCAAGGTGATTTTTTTATCCACAAGATTGTATTCTTCAATCAAAGAGCCATATTCACTAAATCTTCTAACTAGTTTACTTTTTGGAAGAACAACTACATCACCAGCATTATGATATATTTCGACTGATTCACCATTTTTTATTATAATTTTCAATTAATTCAATGATGTAAAATTAAATATAAAAAGTATGATTTTAAAAATAGTTATTTCATGACTAAAATTATAAATTTTCAATTATAGATTTTAAATTTTCAGGTAAATCAGGTAATTCAGTATGACTTTCATTGTTTTGAAGAACCTCTGGACCAATTCTTCTTACAATTTGAGTTGCAATTAGTGTATCAATATTTCTTTGAATATCTTTTTCACTCATTATAGTTTTTAATTTTTCAAAAACAGTTTCTTCATTTTCATATTTTTTAATCCCATATTGAACCAAAATGGTTTTTTCAGTAGTAGAAAATTCAGGCACGTATTTTATAATAAAATAAAGGCTAAGAGTCTTTTGTTATCAAAAAATGCTTAAAATATGATAGATTTTCTTTTAAAATAATGCAAACAAAATTCCAATTGATTTCAAATGTTTTAACAATGAGAAAATATGCTATGATTGGAATAGTTAGTGGGATTGGACTTGGAATAATATATTATTTCTTGACCATGTCAATGCTACCAACTCATTTTGATGCAGCAGTAGAATTAGCGCCACACTATCTTTTAACATCAATTGGTTTGACAATAGCAATTTCATCTTTAGCAGGAATAAATTTTGCAATGATGGCATTTAAAATGAATCAAATGAAAAAGATGAATTCAGTAAAACCCAATTCAATTAAAACAAATTCATCAGCATTGTTTGGTGGAGTTTTTGCTGCATTTACACCAGGTTGTCCAGCATGTACTGCCCCATTAGCCGTAATTTTAGGAGCGGTTGGGGGATTATCATTATTTCCAATGCAAGGATTAGAATTAAAATTTATTTCAGTAGGAGTATTAATTTTTTCAATTTATTGGATTACTCGTGGATTACAAAGAAAAAGTTGTTGTAAAATAGGGTAAAGAAATAATTTTTAAATTACTTTCTTCTTCTAACTTGAAAAATCTTATATCCATATTTTTTGTTTATTTCAGTTTCAGATAATTGTGAAATTTCATATTCAATAAAATTTTTAAGAGTATTATACAAATTATTGTCAATAATAAGACTATTTTCAGGACATAGTGAATTTATTTTAAAGCATCGATTAACAGTTGGTCCAAAAATATCACTTGTTGTAGAAGTAGTACTTTGAGCTACTTTTACAGAACCATAACTAATACTAATTTTATAATTTAATTCAGGCATTTTTTCTTCTTCAAGTTGTTTTTTTAAAGCAGTATGAGATTCAATCATGTTTAAACAACATTCTAAAATATTTTTCATGATTTTATCATCACTAAGATCTGTATTTGGAAATCTAAACATCAAAGCATCTCCAATATTTTTTACTACTTCTCCATCATATTTTTGAACAATTTTTGCCATAAAATTTAGAAAAATTTCATATAATTTTGTTACATCATCATCAGATAATTTAGCTGAAATTTTTGTAGAATCTTTCATGTCAATTACACCAACACAATCATTTTGGGTGTGTTGAGAAAATTTTAGAAGAATATCCTCTTGTTGTTTAATTACTTCTTCTTTTTGTTTAATGGTGATTTCTGCTTCTTGAAGTTTTTTGGCCATATTATCGAAAGATTCAGAGAGATCACCTATTTCATCACGAGATTTTATATTAGTTCTAATATTAAATTCACCACGAGAAATCTGATACGTTGCTTCACTAAGTTTTGCGATAGGTTCAGAAAGACGTTTTGCTAGAAAATATGTCAAAATACTTAATCCAACCATTAAAGAAATACCAATGATAATGATATTCAATTGTGATTGAAAAATTGTGATTTTATCAAAATTAAGAAATATTACAGTTGTCGTAGATATAGAAATCAAAGTTGTAGATAGAACTAAAACTAGTAATTTTTTCTGTAAACTGAAAAAAGTAAAAGAAGACATCCCAATTATTTATCCTAATTATTATTTATAGGATTGACGTTATTCTCAAGTTTTTTTAAGGATTAAGAGTAAAAATGGGCCCACGGTGATTTGAACACCGGATCTTCGCCGTGTAAGGGCGACGTCATAACCGAGCTAGACTATGAGCCCACTGAAACATACCTCGTTGAAATCCATTTAAACTTTCAGAAAGGGAAAATCTAAAAATCTGATTAAAATTAATGAAAATCATGAATGTTTGTGATTTTTTTTCTAGTCCAATTGGATTAGGTCATGTAACCAGAGATATTGCAATTGTAAATAATTTAGAGGATATTTCAATTAATTTTGTAACAGGTAGTGGAGCTGCCCAAATTTTAAAAAAATTAGATTATAAAATAGATGATGTCTACAATCCGCCTTCGTTTATTGTAGAAAATGGAATGTTAAATAATCAAACAAAATGGTTATGGAGTTATTTCCAATATTATAAAACATGTAAAAAAATATCAGAAAAAATAATTAAAACAAATAATTCAGATCTAATAATTAGTGATGAAGATTTTGCATCATTAACTGTTGCACAGAATTTAAAAATTCCAAATATACTGATTACAGATGTATTAGAAACAAAATTTACAAAAGGAATTGCATCATTTGTTGAAAGAAAAATGAATAAATCAATGATGAAAATTATTAAAAAATGTGATTTGGTAATAATTCCAGAGCAAGGTGATAATCAAGATAACATTAGAAGGACTGGACCAATAGTTAGAGAAACAAATTTCTCAAGAGAAGAATTACGAAAAAAATTTTCATTTAACAAAACAACAATAATTATTTCAATTGGAGGTACTAATGTAGGATTATTTTTAATAGATAAAGCAATACAATCAATTTTGAAAGTTAACCAGGATATTGAAATTGTTGTAATATCTGGTCCAGCAGTTACCAAAAAATTTGATAATGTAAAAAATTTAGGATTTGTAGATAATTTACATGAATTAATTTTTGCATCAGATTTGATAATTTCTTTAGCAGGAAAATCAACAATAGATGAGGCTAGAGCATATGGTACACCAGGAATATTCATTCCAATTAAAAATCATTTTGAACAAGAAGATAATGCCAAAGCAGAAGGATTTGTTTTTGAAGATATCAATAGGCTTGATAAATTAATTTTAGAAAAATTGGAACAAAAAAGAAACAAAATTAACATGAAGGGTACAAAATTAGCATCAGAAATTATTAAAAAATTAATCAAAGAGAAATCAAATAGTTAATAGATAGCAATTTGGTTTTAACACAGTACTATGACTAATTTGATTATTGCAAAGTTTGGAGGAAGTGCAATAGGTCCTGACGGGGAATCAATTCCACAAATAATTACTAGAATTAATAATTTGAAAATAAATTCTAAATTAATTACTGTATTTTCAGCACCATTAACCATACATGATGGAAAAAAACGATCATTAACAGATGTAGTGTTAGAACAAGGCAAGAATGCAGAAAATGGAATTAAACCGACATTAGATATTGTGAAAGCATCGTATCAAAAAATTATTCAATTAGTTAATCAAGAGAATAAAGAAAATTGTCAGAAAGTTATTGATAAACATCTACAGGAATCTCAAAAGGCTCTTGATGATGCATTAGAAAATAAAGAATTCATAGATGAAACAAGATCAAGAGCATTAGCATTTTCAGGAGAAATTTTGATGTCTCATGTAATGAATCACATTCTAAGGAGTAATCAAATTAAAACAGATGCCGTAGAATTTGATGATTGGCCAATTATTACAGATAATAATATAGAATCTACAAATTTTCTTAAATCAGAATCAGTTGAACGAATGGAAAAAATCAAAAATTTGGTTGAAAATAACGAAGTAGTTGCAATTGGAGGGTTTATTGGAAAAACAGTGGATGATGTGACTACAACATACGAAAGAGGAGGTTCAGATAGAACTGCAGCTGATTTAGGAATATTATTCCATAAAAAATATGAAACTAGTATAGATTTTGAAAAAGATAGTTCAGTAGTATCAGCTGATCCAAAAATTGTAAATTCAGGATTAAGAGAAGTAATTCAATTATCATATAATGAAGCAAGACTTGCTGGAATGTTTGGAATGAAAATTTTAGATCCAATTGCAATAAAAGAAATTGTAGAACACGGCGTAGATATGCCAATTAAAATTACAAATATAAAAAATCCTGAAAAAATTACTACAATTAAAAGACAATTAGATGAACTAAAGGGACATCCAATAAAGATAGTCACAGGGAAAGAAAATTGTGCAATATTTAGAATAGAAACAAATTCCATACAAAAATTATTGACATCATTAGAAAAAGATAAGCGTTATAGTGAATTTATTATTTTATCACCGTTTACAAAAGATGGTGTAGAACTATCTAGAGTATTATTTTTAGATGGAGATTATGTTAGAAGAAATGAAAAATATTTGTTAGGTTTTGATTCACTTGCCACAATTACATACGATAGAGGAGTAATCACATTAATTGGTGATGAAATGTGGAGGGTTCAACAAGTTGCATCAAGAACTAGTGCAAAGATCGGGGAATCTGGATTAAATATTTTGAATATGGATGCACAAGAAGAAACATCAAGAATAATTATTGTTGTTGAAGATGCAGAAGAAAATATTAGAAAAGCCATTAATGCAGTACACGAAGAAATTTCAAAAATTAATTTTATTTAATTAAATGATGGTGTTACAGGTTTTCACCAGTAAACACCATGAGGGTTTATTCTTGGACTCTTTATCTAGATTTAGTCCGGCGTTACCCTAAACACGCTATAATATGTACGGATTTTTAGTATATATTCGTGATCTATATAGTTCAGATACGTTCAGCTGCATACCAACAACCAATACCAATTCCAATAATTGCATACCATTTGAAATTACTCCTATTCATGAAAACATTTGGTGAGGCTAATTCTCCATCAGGATAATTAGTTAAACGGATTTTACGCATTTGAAAGGCCTGACCAATCAAGCCTATAATTAGAAAAATTATTCCAATAAATCCCAAAGTCCATTCCATACCTGATTAGGGATTTTATCTGATATGTATTTTCCAAATATTAGAAATATTATTAAAAATAATTCTTTAAATTACGAGGTTTTTTTTCATTTCCTATGATAGAGACAGGTAAAATATGGATGAACGGAAAATTAGTACCATTCAAAGATGCCAAAGTCCATGTATTGACCCATGCATTACATTATTCAACATCAATTTTTGAAGGAATTAGATGTTATGATACTCCAAATGGTTCTGCAGTATTTAGATTGCCAGAACATGTTGAAAGATTATTCAAATCTGCAAAATTATATTCAATGAAAATGCAATATACAAAAAAAGATATTTCTGATGCAATTTTACAAACTGTAAAAGCTAGTAAATTGAAAGAAGCTTACATTAGACCATTGGCATATTATGGTTATGGAACAATGGGATTAACTCCAACTACAAACAAAGTAGATATGTCAATTTCATGTTGGGAATGGAAAATGGGAGAATCAAAAGCTGGTAAATTTTCTGGAGCAAAATGTAAAGTATCTAGTTGGGTAAAAATCGATTCAAGATCTCAGCCAATGCAAGCTAAAGCAGCATCAAACTATGCAAATGCATCTTTAGCAAGAATGGAAGCATTGGATAATGGATATGATGAAGCAATTATGTTAAATTCACAAGGAAAAGTTGCAGAGGGTAGTGCTGAAAACATATTCATCATAAAAGATGACATCATTCAAACACCTCCACTCTCAGCAGGAGGATTAGAAGGAATTACAAGAGACAGCATCATACAAATTATTGAAGAAAACAGTGGATTTGTAATTGAACGAGATTTAGAAAGAGATGATCTTTATAATGCAGATGAAATTTTTATGACAGGTACTGCTGCTGAAGTAAAATCAGTTACACAAATTGATAAAGTCAAAATTGGAACAGGAAAAATGGGAAGTGTAACAAAAGCATTACAAAAATCATATACAGATGTAGTAATGGGTAAAGATGAAAGATTTTTGCCATGGTTGACATTTATTTAATTTCAAAGAACTTTTTTACCCATAAAAAATATTAAAAATCATGGATTTGTGTGCAACTGGAGATACACCAGAAATTTGTTGGTTTTGTAGAAAGGGACGTCATGGAGATTGTATGAAAAATATTCCAACACAGGGAAAATCAGATGGGCCACATGACTGTACTTTTGATACAAAATTAATTCCATGCAAGTGTCAACACTAAGAAATACAAATAATAACAAATACAGCTTTGATTGAAAAATCATATGCAATACAATGAAACATTTTGGAACAAGTATGCAGATGAGAATGAGTCAAGATATAATGAAGAATTTTCAAAATATGTTAGTGATTTAGCTAACTCATTACCAGGCGTACAGAATGTTTTAGAAATTGGTTGTGGAACAGGAATAGATTTAAGATTATTTTCAGATTCATTTCAATTACACGGTATCGATCTAAATGAACATGCATTAGAAATTGCAAAAGAAAAATTATCAAATGCAAATTTTCAAAAAGGAGACATCACCAAATTACCATTTGAGGACTCTACAATGGATTTTGTTTTCACACATGGATTAATGAATTATTTGGAAGATGATATTTTAGAAAAAGGAGTTGCAGAGATGTTTAGAGTATCTAAAAAATGGATAATGCATTGTGAAAAATATGAAAAAACTGAAAAACAAATTGATAAAAATCATAAATTTCGTAATATGGGAGAAAAATGGATTGACTATAAAATAAAATTTGTGAGTGATGTAGATTTACATGAAGATTACGGACAAGATCAAACAAGATTTACTTTATTAAAAAAAATATAATTTTAATTTAGAAATTATATAATTTAAAGCGGGTCTAGAGGGATTCGGACCCTCGACAACCGGATTAAGAGTCCGGTGCGCTACCTGGCTGCG
>CALCPD010000047.1 GCA_937897875.1 uncultured Nitrosopumilaceae archaeon | reverse complement strand
GTCATTACAGATCTAGATTTATGTTTAAATCCATGTGAACGACCATGGGACTTCTTAGTTGCCATGAGTGTAAAACCTTGGAAAGCCCTATTTTAACACTTAGGACATAATTTCGAAAAAATTAACCAATTATATCAGTTCTAAGTTGACCGCATGCAGCTGAGATCTCAGTACCTTTTTCAACTCTAATAGTACAATTAACACCAGCACGTGACAAAATTCTTTCAAAATCATGAACTCGATTATTCGATGGTCGTTTAAAATCTCCAGCAGTAGGATTGATAGGAATCAAATTGACATGAGAGCCATTACCGTGTAGAAGTTTAGCTAAATTATTTGCAATTTCAGGAGAGTCATTAATTCCGTCCATCAAAGCATATTCAAAAGTTACACGTCGTCCAGTTTTTTTGAAATAATTGTAACCAGATTCAATAATTTCTTCAACAGAATTAAAAGTTGCAGTAGGAACTAATTTTTTCCGTAATTCATTTGTAGGAGCATGTAAAGATATTGCTAAACCAATTTGTAAATTTTCTTCAGCCAATTTTTCAATCCCAGATTTAATTCCAATTGTAGAAATCGTGATATGACGTTGACCCAATCCAAATCCTCTAGGATGCGTTAGAATTTTTACAGCTCTGATCATTTCATCATAATTTGCCATAGGTTCACCCATTCCCATAAAAACTAAATTTGTTACATGTTCACCTCGTTGTTGCAATAGTTCTGCAAAATGGATTACCTGAGATACAATGTGTTCAGCTTTTAGATTTGTTTCAAAACCCATTTGTCCAGTTGCACAAAACACACATCCCATTGCACATCCAATTTGAGTAGAAACACAAATTGTTGATCTTGGATGACCACCAATTTTAGAGGGATCATATTGCATTAAAACAGTTTCAACAGATTTTTCATTAGTTAAATTAAGTAATAATTTTGTAGTATCACCATCCTCACTTACAATGCGATGAGTTTCTTTTGCGGAACCAATAGTGTAACCAGATTCAATTAATTCTGAAATCAATGTTTTTGGGAGTTGTTTAATATCAGAAATATTTTTAGGGAATTTGTAATACAAAGGAAGTAAAATTTGATCTGCACGATATCTAGGATATCCCATATCAATTACTAATTGTTCCATTTCTTCAGGAAGAAAGCGATAAAGATCAGTCATGATACAATATCAGATTTCCAAATGATATTAGAATTTAATGAATAGAAATAAAAAATGAAAAATAAAATAAAAAGAAGAAAAATCTTCTAGTATCTAGAAGTCATCAGATGTAATATCTGCACCGTGATCTTCTAGTGGTTCGACTTCAGGTTCTACTGTAGCCTCAACTTTTGGTTCGACTTCAGGTTCTACTGTAGCCTCAACTTTTGGTTCTTTAGTCTTTTTAGTTGACTTTTTTGCAGATTTTTTGGGTTTTTTCTCTGCCTCTTCAGGATCAATAATTCCTGCTTCACCTAAAGCAAATATCACTTCTTCTTCAGGATGGTGCGGACTATCTACCATTCTAGCAATTCTCTTCTTACCAGATTTCTTAAAGTAGATTCTGTAAGTACTTGTATGTGCAACTACATTTCCACCAATAGGTCTAGTTGGATCTCCAAAGAACACATCAGGTGATGCCATAACTTGATTGGTTGCAATTGCAGCACAATCATAGGTTTCTGCAATTCGAACCAACAAGTGAACAAAATGATTTAGTTTTTGTTGTCTAACAGATAGTGTACCTCTTCCAAGATATTCAGCACGGAATAATCCAACTGCAGAATCTGCAACAATTAACTTAACGTTATGTTCTTCAATTATAGCACCAGCTTCTTCAAGAATTAAAACTTGATGTGCACTGTTATATGCACGTGCCACAATAATATTGTCCAAAACTTTTTCTGGATCCATATCATGAGCTTGAGCAATTTGAACAATTCTTTCAGGTCTAAAAGTATTTTCAGTGTCAATATACAAAACACCACCTTCAAGGCCACCCTCTTCTTTGCTTTTTTGAACCATTACAGACATGGTATGAGCAAATTGTGTTTTACCACAACCAAATTCTCCATAAACTTCTGTTAAAGCTCTAGTTTCAATACCTCCATCAAACAAAGTGTCAAGACAATTTGTACCAGTTGTAATTTTACCAATATTTTGTCGAGTTTTATAGAGTTCACTTGCACTAATGAAATCTTTAGCAAGTAAGCCACCTTCAACTAAATGTTTTCGGGCTTTATTGACAATTTTCTCAGCTGTATCCTTTTCCATTCCAGTTATTTCTGAAATATCAACGGGACCTCTAACGATGAGGTCCATGACGTTGTGGACACCTGCATCGGATAATTTTCTTGTAGTTACAGGACCTACGCCCTCTAAACTGTCTAATCTTAAATCTTCAACCATACCGTATAGTACGGTACCTGTACTTTATAAGAGTATTGTTTTAAAAATTGATCGTAAAATTATAAAATTAAAATTGAAGATTAACGTCGTTTTCGTCTTTGACCAGGTTTATTTTGTCCTGGATATCTACCTAAAGCAAATCGTTTTTTGAAATTACCTTTATTTGCAACACTAGAACTATCACCAACAATTTTTCTACCCTCTACTTTAGGAGTTTGTCCTCGTACTTTACCTGCTTTAGTAAGGGATCCGTGAGTTGCCATGATTTAATCTAAGAATTAGTGAATTTATGTATTTGGATAATACTACCAATACTTTGCCTTAATGGTTTCAATGACTTTTTCATGTTCTGGACTCTTTCGACGAGCATATTTTTCCATAGCACCTAGTGGGACACCACCAAGAGATCTGGCAATTGCATTAAAGAAGTATCTCTGAGGTCCTTTTGCACCAGTTTTAGTCATGAATTTTTGAATTGCATATTTGAAATTATGTTGCCATGTTTTGTAAAGAACTCCCAATTGTGCAGGAGTCATTTCATTTCCAATATTAAAGAAATTGGAAGTTTCAAGTAACCCAATTGGAACAAATGTTAGAGCAGTTGCAGTAAACATAGAATCAGGTTGTTCATGTTCTAATTCACTAAGTAATCGAATAGTGTCCCAAGAATCTTCAGGTGTTTCATCATTATCAAGACCCATAATCAATGTAAATGCAGGAATCCAATAGTTTTCATTCATTGATTTTACACCCTCTTTTACAACCCAATGCCATTCAGATGGATCATAGGGAGCAAGTTTTCTATCAGCATATTTACCAATTAATCTAAGACTTCCAGTTTCAAATCCTGCTTGTACACCAATCATGTTATCTGGGCCAGCTTTCATTATTCTAGATAAATTAGGAAGAAGTTTTTCGTCAGCAATTGCTCCAGCCAATGTTCCATGGGTTGGATTTGTGTGTTCAACACCAGTAGACATAATTGCAGTAAATAATTCCTCTAATGCTTCTCTATTTGGTTCCATTCCTTTTGCAGTTCTTGGATCCATACCATAAACAAAAATATCATCACTGTGAATCCATGCAGATTTTGAACCACCTTTCTTGATATTAACTTCAATTTCTTTTTTCACTTTTTCTGGAGAATAGTATCTCAATGATCTTAATGTAACATCACAAAACTTACATCCTCTTCC
Organism: uncultured Nitrosopumilaceae archaeon; assembly: GCA_937897875.1. GTDB lineage: Archaea > Thermoproteota > Nitrososphaeria > Nitrososphaerales > Nitrosopumilaceae > Nitrosopumilus. The sequence continues at coordinate 856 of CALCPD010000047.1, read as the reverse complement.
ACAACCACGCATTACTTCTACCATACCATGCATACTAGGTTCTACAATATCTGGAATTTCTTCTAAATCAGGTCTATCCCAGAAATTTACAAATCTACCATGAATTTTTTTGCCTTCTCTTTCAAATTCTTTAATGTTAACTTTGAAATCACTTCGTTTTCTGAAAGGATCCATATTTTCAAAATCACCATTAATTAAATAATTAAAGAATCGTCCAGCATGGCCATCAATTTCAGGTGCAATACCACCAAGCTCTCCTTCTAAAATTGCATAAATTCCAAACTCCTCAATTTTTGCTGGATCGTAATTATATTGCCAAGTACCAGATGCACCAGAAATTACTTTTGCTTTACTTCCAGTTCTTGCTTTAGCAGCTTTAATTCTATGATGTAATTCTGCATTGTAAAATTCATCATAAGATGTTTGTTTTCTTCCATAAGTAAATGTCATAGTAACTGGACCCATTCCAAGTGGATCCATTTCATAAGTTCCAATAACTTCAGTTTCAGGACCAATAAATTTTTCAATATGATTTGGGTGAGCAACAACAACATCTTTTCTTGCAAATCCATCACGTAACAAACCAGCTTCTAATTTTCTTAATCCATATGGAGCATATTTTGCTGCACCATTGATGTCAGGAGACCAATTACAAATAAAATCAAATAGGACTTTAGGAGTTACTTGTTTTCCAAGAATCTTATACCAAAAGCTCTTTGGATCTCTATTAGGATCTAGTGCAGGAGCACATCCGAAAAATGTTGCCAAAGACAATCCCCTATACGGAGACATCAAAGTTCTGTCAGCAGTTAAAACGATTTTTGGAGTTCCCATTCCCTTCACGCAAAATATTTGA
>CALCPD010000046.1 GCA_937897875.1 uncultured Nitrosopumilaceae archaeon | reverse complement strand
ATTTTGGGAACTGGAATTTCTGGTGACATTAGAGAGCCATATGCCTCTGCAATTAATTATATCAATTCAATTGATTGTTACAAATTTGCTGTAGATGTTCCATCAGGATTAGATCCTCAAACCGGAAGTACTGCCAATATCTTTACCAAATGTGATATGACTGTAACATTTCATAAAATGAAACAAGGAATTCCAAAAAGAAAGGACTTAACTGGTGAACTCTATGCAGAAAAAATTGGAATACCTGTAGAGGCCGAAGAGGGAATTCTATGATAGTACATCAAATACCAGTTGGACCCATGCAAAATTTTTCTTATATTGTAGTTGATGAAGATACTAATGAATCCATAATTATTGATCCTTCTTGGAATTTAATGGAATTAGAATTAATAATTAAAAATGATAATTTAAAAATAAAATATATTGTAAACACCCATTACCATGATGATCATACAAGAGGAAATCAAGAAATGGTAGAATCCACAAAAGCCCCTATTCTTCAACATGAATTGTCAACTTTGAAAAATGATGTTACTGTAAAAGATGGTGATTTTATTGAATTTGGTAATTCAAAATTAAAAGTCCTTCATACCCCTGGACATTCTGATGATAGTATTTGTTTGATTGGTGATGGAAATATTTTTTCTGGTGATACATTATTTGTTGGCAATTGTGGAAGAATTGATTTACCTGGAGGCAGTGCATCTAAACTTTATCATAGTCTTTTTGATGTATTACACTCTTTAGATGATGATTTAGTATTATATCCTGGTCATAATTATGGTCCTACTGAAGTATCTACGATAGGAAAAGAAAAAATGACTAATATGATAATGCAAAAACGAACTGAACAACAGTTTCTAGATATGATGGGTTAGTGATCTTTTTGGAAGATTTTGAATTATTTGGAAATGTTGGTCAGGCTCAAAATTTTCTTGAATCTGTAAAATCTGGACGTTTTCTTCTTTCATTTGTTATGTCGTATACTGAAACTTGTGAAATTCCAGGAATTACTATTGCTGGTCCAAACAGTGAATCTATGAAATATACTCCACCAGCTGATGCAGAATATCTCCATTATGGATATTGTAAAACAATTGATAATATTCCAATGTCTCCTGATGGAAAACCAACTCCTGCACTATTAACTAAAACAGCTTTAGAATCTGCTAGTATTCCTCACTTAACAATTAATGCTGGAAGTAAAATAACTCCTCAACTACCTTTTATTGAAACAGGTTTATCTTGTGGAAAAAATATTTCTGTTGAATCTGCCATGACTGATTCTGAAGTCTCTAATGCTGTTGAATTTGGTAGAATTGTTGGAAGAAATATGGCATCATTAACTGATTGTTTGGTCATTGGTGAAAGTATTCCTGGTGGAACAACAACTGCTTTAGCTGTATTACGCGCTTTTGATTTTAATGCAAAAACAAGTTCTAGTATTCCTACTAATCCTATAAAATTAAAAAATGAAGTTGTAAATTCTGCACTCAAACGAATAGATTCTGATCATCCATATAGTATACTTGCAAAAGTTGGTGATCCTATGATTGCTTTTGTTGCAGGAATGTTAAGTTCTGCATCTGCTGTTTCTAAAGTGATGTTAGCTGGTGGAACTCAGATGACTGCAGTTTTAGCATTTGCATCAAAAATTGGATTTAATGAAGAAAATACTGCCATTGGAACAACTTCGTATATTACAAATGATCAAAATGCTAATTTTACAAATCTTGTTAAACAGATTGCAGATATTCCTGCAATTTCTGTAAACCCTGGATTAAATCATTCAAAACATTCTGGATTAAAGGCATTTTCTGAGGGCTTTGCAAAAGAGGGTGTAGGCGCAGGAGGTAGTATTATCTCATCTATGTTAAAAACTGGTAATGATTCAGCAAAATTTTTGAATCTTGTAGAACAGGAATATGACCGATTGTCTAATTTATCTCCAAGTTAGACTTTGGATAAAATCAAAAATTAAACAAATTTTTAGATAATCTAAAAAAATTAAACATTTTTTTAAAATTTCTTCAATATAGTTATCTTCATGTATAAGATTAGTTCTTTGTGACCCAAGTTATAGAATATGAAAATCTTGTAAATCGACTTTTCAATTTAGATGAAAATATTCGATTTGTTGCAGTTGCAAACAAGTCTGGTGAAATTCTTGCTAAAGGTTCAAAACCTGACACTCAGTTGTTTTTATCCCCTGAGGAAACACAAGAAACTCTACATCATGCAATAACTGCATGGAAATCCAGGGAAAAACATTATCCAAAAATTGGAGAAGGACTATACACTTTAGCAGTCTATGAAAAATTACGACGCGCAACAATTCCATTACCTAGTGGAAATTTACTACTTGTAACAATAGATAATGCAGGAGGACAACAACAGATCATGGATAAAATAATCAATGAAGTAAAAATTCATGATTATACTGGCTAAAATTATTAGAATAATACTACTTCACAGTTACAGATTTTGCTAAATTTCTAGGATAATCTGGATCTGTGTCTTTTTCTAATGCTGAATAATATGCTAGTAATTGTATTGGAATAATTTCTGAAATTGGATATAAAATTTCACTAATTTTTGGAATTTCTATCCAATAATCATAAACATCACTTTCTATGTCTGAAACTCCGATAATTTTTGCTCCACGAGCTTTAATTTCTCTTGCACTTGTTAATGTGTCCGTATATGTTGAATCATTTGGATTAATGATTATTACAAAAACATCTGTATCCATTAATGCAAGAGGTCCATGTTTCAATTCTCCTCCTGGAATTCCTTCTGCATGAATGTAAGTTAATTCTTTTAATTTTAATGCTGATTCTATTGCAATTG